>URDR01000036.1 GCA_900546645.1 uncultured Bacteroides sp.
TTTACATCGGTTATTCCCGGAAATATGGGCGAAACGAAACACACGGTACGGATGCCTGCCTCATAGACTTGGCGCATTGCTTTCAGGCGGCGTTCTATGCTCACGGCGTTGTCCATATCCGCACGAAACTGTTCGTTAAGCGTATTGATTGACCAAGACACTGTTACTTTGGGAAAACGTTTCAACAGGTCGAGGTCGCGAAGGACGAGGTCGGACTTCGTACATACCATAATCTCGGCGTTGCTTCCGCGCAGTTCTTCGAGCAGCCTGCGGGTACGGCGGAATTGTTCCTCATAGGGGTTGTAACCGTCCGTCACGGAACCTATCACGATGCGCTCACCGTCATATTTGTGCGGATTGGCTATCGGTTTCCAGTTCTTCACGTCCAGAAACGCGCCCCACGGTTCTGTATGCCCGGTGAAGCGTTTCATAAACGATGCGTAGCAATACTTGCAGGCGTGAGGGCATCCCACGTAAGGATTGACCGAATATCCTCCGACTGGCAGTGCGGATTTGGTCATAACGCTCTGTACGTCTATTTCCTTGATTGTTTCAGTATTCATTGTATGCGTTTGATAAATTGTTCCGGCAGTTCCTGAATCATCCTTTCTTCACCCATTATAAGCAGCAAATCCTCTTTCATAAATACGGGGATTCCTTGCGCTTTGGCTTGGTCGGCAATGTGAAGCACCCATTCGAGACGGGAATCCACTTTGCCTTTCCGATGTCCCGTTTCCGTGCCTATGACAACCCAATCGATACCCGCGAAGTCTATCTCTCCGATTTCGTCAAAGATAGGTTCAAAGGTGACGTGGTAATGTTTGGCCTTGATATTTCTTTTCAAATCTTCTAACCTTTTTTTCTCGGAACTGCGCGTGACGGTCACGCCCATCCAGACATTTTCGTCATCCGTAGAAAAACAGACCTTATCCGGACGTTTCGTAAGAAAGATATAAGCGTGTTGCGGATTGCTTTTCATTCTTCCGAAAATCTCCGCGTTCCATTCAGGCTTCCAATCGGAGAAGTCGCTCATTCCGGTCATCAGCCATACGTGAGGTTTTGGAGTGTCGATGATGTGTAGCTTGCGCCCCATATATTCGGGTACAGAAAAATCGTCCGTGATATGGAAGCGGCGACAGTTATTACGGGCATAGCAGTAGCTGCACCCTATTGAGCAGCCTATCACTATGTTCATATTCTTTATCAGCGATTTGATGCAAACACTCATAACGTAATGCTCTCCCCATCTCCCGGCATAATCAGTCGGCTCATATCCGTCCCGTGATGGCGAGCTTCGTTGCGCAGGATGGCACGGGTGGTCTGGCAATGGTCAATAGCATCCATGTGTACGGCTATCAGTTTGATTTGTGCGGGGAGCGTGTCGAGCATCGCCATTACTTCCTGTTCGTCGGGGATGATGCAGCCGTCTGTCTTGGAAAATTCGGGGAACACCGCACCGCCGCTGTTTACAACGATATAATCAGGGCGGTATTTTTCCACGGTTTCAAGGATGCACGGTTCCCATTTGCAGTCGCCCATTATATAAATGGTCGGAAGTCCCTCCGCCATCAGCACATAGCCCGACACGGGTCCCATCATCTGGCCTATCTGACCGAAACCGTGATGACCCGTGGTGCGGTGGATGGTCAGGTTGCCTATTGTCTTGCTCTTTTCAATTGCTTCTACATTTGTAAAACCATCTTGCACGAGAGTTTCCTTGTCTTGCGGCTGGGTGTAGAAAGGGATGTCTTTCGGCAAATGTTGTTTCACGCTCGGTTCATAATGGTCAATGTGGTTGTGTGTGAGCAGTACCATATCCACGCCCTCGGTGATTTCGCTGATGGGCATTACCAGATGCACCCTCGGACTTTTATACACGCCGAGAGCGGATTGCAGGGTTTCTTTGTCGGCAAATACGGGGTCAACAAGGATGGTGTGTCCTGCATAATTGATTTTCAAGGTGGCGCTACGCACCAACCGGATAATAGCTTTCTCGTTCATAATGTTACGCTTTTATGATTTGTCGGGTGCAAAGTTCGGAAGATTCCCCTGATGCCTCTATGCCTTAAAAAGAGAAATATATGCCATTTTGATAAAAGAATGATGTATATTTGCAGAAAGCAAAGAACAAGAGCGATGAAAACGATAACCAACCCCGAAAGACTGGTCAGCGTCCCGTTCAGCAAGACACGTTGTGGCGTGGACTTCTACATCAACACAGGCGAGAGCAAGGACATCTGTGGTGTCTTGACCGAGCACCGGACGTTCAAGACGGATTTTTTCAGTTTCTATTTCTTTCGCCGCGCCAATGGCTATGTGCTGTTAAACTTCCGCAAAATAGAGTTACGGGACGATATGGTGCTCCTCCTGTCGCCGCACCAGCAACAGGAATGGCACGTGGACGAAGCGGAACTGGACTACACCTTTCTTATCTTTCGCGAAGACTTTATGCGCACGTTCATCGCCGACAAGTTCTTCGTCTATCGCCTGCTGTATTATTATCAGACCGACACGCCACCGTACCTGTTTGCCGCGCCGGAAGAACTGGCGGAATATATGCGCCTCTTGGGGAAGATAAAACAGGAGCTGCTGCATCCTGTGGCAGACACTTACAGCCTTATCGTATCTGTGCTTTACTATCTGTTGGTGGTTATCAACCGGGCATACGCCAAAACTTACCGTCTGCCGGTCGAAGTGCCGAAGAACAATTATGCATTCCAGTTCAAGGACTTGCTCGAAAAGCATATCCGCACCGTGCAGCGTGTTCAGGAATATGCCGATATGCTCCGTGTGAGTCGCATCACGCTGAACAACTCCGTCGTGGCGCAGTTCGGCGTGTCCGCCACCCATTTGCTCAAACAACGCTTGTTGGAGGAATTGAAAAACGAGCTGTTGTTCTCCGACCGCAACGTGAGCCAGTTGGCGGACGAGTTCCACTTTTCCGACCCCAGCCATCTGATGCGTTTCTTCAAGCAACAGACGGGAAAGACGTTTACGCAATATATCACGGACTACCAAAAGGGGATTTACGAATGAAAAGCAAGAAAAAACTTTATAAGACTTGCACTCCTATCCTCTTTTTTTGTATTTTGCAGTCGGCGAGAGTTTTTAGGTGGAAATACACCGCATATCACAGAATTAGCAACCGTTGCCAAGTCATTACCTCACTCTTTGAGAAAAGCTTATAAATAGCTTGTTTCTAACAGATTCCTATTTGTGTATCGAATTTTTATTGAAAAGACAAACGATTGGGTTGCGATTTCATCTTTTCTATCCTACTTGTCAGAAAGAACAGTTGCATTCGACGCAGCTTTTGCATGAATCATAGAAAGGAGCGGAGTGTGGATCGGGTACTTCCGGAAATGCTTGTCGGATTTGAATGGAATTAACGGATAGGTTTCACGCCTCACGGAAGAAGATATTTAGAATGAGAGTTGTTTGTCTAAATACCTAAAAAGAGGGATTGCAGGTATCAGATAAATTGTCTTATTTTGCAATCGTAAAAACAGGAATAGACTGATTTATGTGTAATACTCGAACTTATAAAACTTCCGATAAGATGAGCGACCTCATCTGTGAGAACTATGCGCTGCTTCAGGTGTTAAGCCGGTTTGGAGTTGCATTGGGCTTTGGTGACAAGTCGGTAAAGGAGGTGTGTGAGCAGAATGGGGTGGATTGTGACACCTTTTTGATTGTTGTGAACTTTCTGGTAGAAGGAAGTAACTTGATTCAAGACCATCCGAAAGGATTGTCTGTACCTGCATTGATGGATTATCTGAAGCGGGCACACCATTTCTTTCTCGATTTCCAGCTACCTACCATCCGCAGGAAGCTGATTGAGGCAATCGACTGTTCTTCTGAAAACGAAGTGGCTTTTCTGATTGTTCAATTTTTCGATGCGTATGCGCGTGAAGTGCGTAAACACATGGAGTATGAAAATAAAAAGGTGTTTACTTATGTAGAGCAGCTCTTGAAAGGCGAGCATCCCCGTGAGTATAATATCCGTGTATTTGCCCGTCATCATGATCAGATAAATGCCAAGCTTACGGAACTGAAGAATATCATTATTAAGTATTATCCGGGTGGAGATGATAATCAACTGCTGAATGCTACCTTGTTTGATATATTCAGTTGTGAGGCTGATTTGGAGTCGCATAACCGGGTGGAAGATTACCTGTTTGTGCCTGCCATAATGGAATTGGAAAAAGAGGTAAAATGAAATCACAGGAAGTTATACATATAGCCATTGCTGAAGCTTCACTGATTATACGGATCGGGCTGATTGCAGCTTTGAAGCGCTTGCCAGAATTGAATATCCAGACCGTGGAGATTACGTCGCGGGAAGGATTGCAGCATTGCATGGAGGCACATCAACCTGAAATTCTGATTGTGAACCCTCAGTTTGAAGGATGGTTTGATGCACTGGGATTCAGAGAGCAGTATCCGCAGACGGAAACCAAACTGGTTTCTTTAATCTGTTCGGTCGTCGATGCCAATCAGCTGAAAGGGTATGATGAGAGCCTGAATCTGTTTGAGGATATTGACTCGCTCACACAGAAGGTGTCGGCGTTGATGAATGTAGGTGAAGAGGAAGAGGGTGACCAGAATTCGTTGAGTTTGCGCGAGAAGGAAATAGTGGGTTGTGTGGTGCGCGGTATGACCAATAAGGAAATAGCCGAAAAGCTATTTATCTCCGTACATACGGTCATTACACACCGACGGAATATTACCCGCAAGCTACAGATACACTCTACTGCCGGCTTGACTATTTACGCTATTGTAAATAAGTTGGTGGAACTGAGTGAGGTGAAGATTTGAACTCAAAAACTTACAAACTTAGAAACTTACAGAATACCAATAAATAGGTATTGCATGAGTGGGCAGAAGCCCTTATCTTTGCAGTGTTAGTCATATAGAAATTACGTAAACCACAAAAGTAAAAGAAGTTAGTTATTAGTTGGGCACGCCCTGCGAAGTGATTCGCGGGGCGTGCGCGGTTATAGACAGGCACTAATGGTTTGTTTCTTCTTTCCCGTATCTCCTCTATGGGGGTCGTTTCATTCTGTAAACCGATAGCCCTGTAATAAAGCAAGCGGGGCACCGATTTGCCGATTCCATGAGAACCAAACTAAATCGATGCCCCGAAGTTAAGAGTCTATTCTGTCAGGAATTTCCGGACAAATAGATGTTGTTATTTTGTGCGTGTCACGGTGTGTAGTATATTCCCTTTTTTATCAATCATGCGCAACTCAAGAACCTTCTTGTCGGCAGAGATGATAGAGAATCCCGGTTCCGGGCTGCAGAATAAGGTGCCTTCGATGGGTTTTACTTTGCGGCTAAGTGAACCGGCAGAATTGGTGATATAGTCAATGTCGCTTCCCTTTTGGCGGATGTGCTGGAAGTTGTGAATATGACCGCAAATATACATATCTACGTGATGGCGGCGTAAGATGGGGTCTAAGCGTTGCTGCATATCAGTGCGTTCTTCCGCATCCTTTGGAGTCTGTGCATATACGGGATGGTGTCCGGCCACAATCACCCAGTCTTCTTTAGCTACAGTAAGTACTGAATCGACCCAAGCCAGTTGGCGCTTATCATCCTGTAAACATGCATCGGGATATTTATCCTTTTCTTCTCGGTACTTGTTAATCAGCGGAGCTGTATCGATCCATACCACACGCATTGTCATTCCTTTATCGTTAAAGACCTTCGTATAATAGCGGGCAGGCATTTCCCAGCGGCGAGAAACCTTTCCGTAATCGAGAACAGCTTGTGTATTTCCGCGATACTCATGGTTTCCCAATACCGGATACCAATGAATCATCAGTTCTGGATGACTGTAAACCAGTTCGTAGTTCGTCATCCATAGGGGGTCGTTTACACTTGCTACTCCTTCAAAGTGATGAATGTCGCCGGTGGCTAATATGAATTCAGGGTCAACTCCTTGTTCTGCCATTTCGCCCATCAGTTCGGCAATGGGTTTTTGGTCATAGTATCCATTACGGCCTAAATCATTGGCGACATAGAAATTGAATTTATGGTCAAAGATGCTGTAATCTTTGATTTGAGCTTGCACACTTCCGCAGAACAGAATAGCAAGTAGCAGGGCGTATAACTTTCTCATAATTGATAGGATTTTATTAGTTTAGAAACTGATTTTAATTCCGGCATTAACCCGCACACCGTAATATTCCACCTGCATGGTACGGTCTTTCGTGCCGCAGTAATAGCGTAAAGGCTGGTTCAGCAAGTTGGTAGCTTCAGCATAGACTGTAGTTTGAAAGCGTTTTCCCCATGTATAGCTGGCGTTAAGGTCCATATAACTCACGCTGTCATAGTAGCGGTCTAATAATGCATTGGCTCCCATTTCATCGATGAACGCTGAAGCAAAGTTATAAGATAATCGGACATTCAAGCCCTTTTTTTCGTAATAAAGTGAAGCATTGGCGGTGTGTTCCGGTGACCCGGTCATTTTAACCTCTTCACCATCGGTTATCTGTCGGTGTTCAAACTGATAATTTTGGGTCTTTCCGTGGGTATAAGTATAAGTTCCATAGAATCCTACTGCTTTCAGTGCCGGGGCAATGAAGCCGAAGTCGCGCTGGTAGGCCACTTCTACACCGATGAGGTTGGCATCGTAGGCATTGATAGGACGGCTGATTTCATATTTTACTGGTTCACCGTCTTCATTCAGAAGTCCGTCTGGGATGTTGGGGTCGGAAGTGGCGCGCCACACTTCATCTACAATCACATCGTTGACGCGCTTATAGAAAATTCCGAGGCTCACCAGACCTACACTTTTGAAGTAATATTCTCCGCTGAGGTCAAAGTTATGAGCCGTGGTAGGCTTTAAGTTGGCATTTCCTATTTTAGCTTCTTCTTCTGCGATGTTATAATTGATGCTGGGTACCAAGGCTGAATACTTCGGACGTGAAAGTGTCTGTGTGTATGAAGTGCGTAATTTCAAATCATCGTTTACATTATACTTCAACAGTAAGCTGGGCAGCCAGTTGGTATAGTGGTGTTTGTGTTCGCCGGTAGGTTCCAGTCGGCCTTGTTCGTCTTCCAGATTATCTACAATCCAGTTTACCCCGCTGTATTTCAGGTCGGTTCGTTCCATGCGTAGCCCTACTACTGCATCCAGTTTTTGTCCCAGACGTTGGTCGAAGCGCAGATAAGCACTGGTTACTTGCTCTTGGGCGGAATAATTTCCGGCTGATTCCTCAAGCATTTGAACTCCCTCCATACCGGCAAAGGTCATGTCTCCGATATACGATTTACTGATGAAGGACGTTCCGTTCAGGTAATTGTCTCCCGGCATGAATCCTTTTCTGATTTGGCTGCTGAGGTTGTCTTGCCATTCGTTTTCAGCAACCTCTTCGTATGCATCGGAGTAACTATAGCAGATGGTTTCGCGCTCTTTATCTTTATTGGTGTATTTGGCTCCGAATTTAAGTGTGTTCCCGAAGAGTCCTTGAGTAAGAGGAAGTTCAAAGTTCAGGCGGAATTTCCATTCATTTTCCTTGATTTCCTGATTGCTGTTGGTCAGTTCATCGATGCCCCAGTTATACTGGCTTAAATCACCTAACCCTTTGCTCGGATAAGGCTGACGTGATGTCTTGTCCAGAAAGGTAAAATCGCTGAAGAAATCTTTGTTTTTCTTTCCTTTCATGGCTACTCCAAAATAACGCTCGTTGGGGCGTTCTTCGGTGGCGCGTGAGTAAGAAGCTGCCCAATCCATTGTCAGCTTGCCTAACTGATGCTTGCCGTCTAAGGTGAAGTCCATGGTCTGCTGTAATTCCAGACGCGCATCCTTGTTGTCTCCCGAACCTGCTTTGGTTTGTAAGATGATGCTTTGGTCGGCAGGCTCGTCATTCAGTTTCTTGAAAGTCATGCGGTAGCGGTTTTCCCAGTCGCTTCGTCTGTTATAGATTCCTTTAAACGAAATGCTGTGGTTGGCATTAAACTTGTAGTCGGTAGCTAATGAATAACTCTGGCGTTCGCGTGTAACATAATACTGGCGAATTTCTGCTTTATCCAAGTAAACTTGTCCGTCATCATCCACATCGTATTCAAATTCGGTATTGTCTGATCCGCCCGGTGCATATTGATAAGAAGCCGATAGCATCACTCCCAGTTTATCTTTAAAATAACGGTCTCCGTAGGTGAATCCTAAATTCCACAATGGCTTTTCACTGATCCAGTTATATCCACTTCCGGCAGTAGCATTGATTACGCGCTGGTAAGGAGTGTTTTTAGTAATTAAATTGATGGCGCCTCCAATGGCATCTCCGTCCATATCCGAGGTAACGACTTTATTTACTTCAATGGTCTGTACCATATCAGCCGGTATTAAGTCGAGCTGTACGTTACGTGTGTCGCCTTCAGCCGAAGGAACACGGTTACCGTTTACTGTAACCGAAGTTAAGTCTGCACTGGTACCGCGCACTTGTCCGAAACGGGCTTCTCCTTGGTCATACTGTACATTAATACCATTGATTCGCTTCAGGGCATCACCGATATTGGAATCAGGAAATTTACCAACTTGGTCGGCTGAAACTACATTGGTAATACCCATGCCGTTTTTTTGCATGTTTAATGCACGTCGCTGTCCTTGGAAGGCACCGCCTACTACTACCTCTTGCAACTCCACTCCTTCAGTCATCACGACATCCTTTTCTAAGGTTTTTCCTTTAGGGATTTTGATTTCCATCTCTATGGGAGAATAGCCTACATAACTGACTTTTACGGTATAGGTTCCAGGGTCAAGATTGGCAAACGTGTAAAATCCGTTGATGTCGCTGGTTACTCCGGTGTGTAGCTTTTCAATGTAAATAGATGCACCGGGGAGGGTTTGCTTGGAAGTATCCACGATACGCCCGCAGAGAGTTCCTTGTGTTGTCGGACTGAGACTTTCGTCTGCCCATGCGTAATTGTTTCCTGCCGCTATCATGCTAAAGAGTAAAGCGGTTTTTACAATTCTTTTCATACCTTTGTTCTTTTTGTTTTTAATCGCTGTCAAGTGTTAATATTTGCTGCAAAATTACGGGGAGTGAATGACGTGATGTTTGCAAGAGGTTGAAGAAATAGTAACGTCTGTGTGACAATGTGGTTACAATATAGCGGTTGGCTGTTTCTGCCTGTAAATAGTCTTGAATTGTGTGTCTTATTTCTAACCAAAGATAAAATAATGTGATAAAATGTAAATAGGTAAGGTTTAAACGCATAAAAATAATAGGTCTTCTTCGTTTTTGTCAATAATAAAATTTACTTTTGCTGCCTGAGATGGCATAAATAAACTATGTGATTTTAATAGGGCCATTACATTTAAAAAAATTACTTTATGAAAGTAGGATTATTTATTCCCTGCTATATTAATGCCGTGTATCCGCAGGTAGGAGTCGCTTCGTATAAACTGCTTAAGAGTTTGGGGGTGGATGTGGATTATCCGCTTGATCAGACGTGTTGCGGGCAGCCGATGGCAAATGCAGGATTTGAAAAGGAGTCTGTAGAGTTGGCAAAGCGCTTTGACCGTTTATTTGAACAATACGATTATATCGTAGGTCCTTCAGCGAGTTGTGTTGTGTTTGTACGCGATAATTACGGGCATTTGCTGGCGGGCGAAAAGCACCGATGCCATAGTGAAGGCAAAATATATGATATTTGTGAATTTATACACGATGTGGTAAAGCCAACTTCCTTGGAGGCTTCGTTTCCTCATAAAGTCAGTATTCAAAACAGTTGTCACGGGGTACGGCTGCTGCATCTTTCTTCCCCGAGTGAACTGAATGTACCTTATTATAATAAGTTGCGCAATTTGCTGTCTTTAGTAAAGGACATAGAAATTGTTGAGCCGGAACGTCCGGATGAATGTTGCGGATTTGGTGGTATGTTTGCTGTGGAAGAGGTAGCTGTGTCTGGACAGATGGGACACGATAAGGTGAAACGCCATCTGGCAACCGGGGCTGAATATATTGCCGGGGCAGACAGCTCGTGTCTGATGCATCAAAGTGGAATCATTGCACGCGAAAAATACCCCATAAAGACCATTCATGTTGTTGAAATATTAGCTTCTGGTTTATGAGTACAAAGCATTCAAAAGCAGCTGGCCGTTTTTTAGAGAATACAGAAATGGCAGCATGGCATGATGAAACCTTATGGATGGTTCGTGCCAAAAGAGATAAAATGAGTAAAGAGCTTCCGGAGTGGGAGCATCTGCGTGAGTTGGCTTGTGCTACGAAGTTATATTCAAATAGTTATCTGGATCAGTTATTGGTGGAGTTTGAGAAAAATGCACAAGCGAATGGAGCTCAGGTGCATTGGGCTAAAGATGCGGAAGAGTACTGTTCGATTGTTTATGAAATACTTCATCAGCATACTGTAAAGCGTTTTATAAAGAGCAAGTCTATGCTTGCTGAAGAGTGCGGGCTGAATGCTTATCTGGAGGGGAAAGGCATCGATGTGGTAGAAAGTGACTTAGGAGAACGTATTCTTCAACTGATGCATCAGCGTCCCAGCCATATCGTTCTTCCTGCTATCCATGTAAAGAAAGAAGCAATCGGGGCTTTGTTTGTAAAAGAAATGGGAACGGAACCCGGAAATAACGACCAGACTTATCTGACTCATGCAGCAAGAAAGAACCTTCGCCATAAATTTATCGAGGCTGAGGCTGCCATGACGGGAGCGAATTTTGCAGTAGCTTCTACGGGTGAGTGCGTGGTATGTACAAATGAAGGAAATGCAGATATGGGGACTTCTTTGCCTAAGTTGCAGATTACGGCTTTTGGTATGGAGAAAATAGTACCAGACCGGGCTGCCTTGGGAGTTTTTACCCGTTTGTTGGCGCGTTCGGGAACCGGACAGCCGATTACTACTTATACTTCGCATTACCGCAAACCGCGGAAGGGAGGAGAACTTCATATTATTATAGTGGATAACGGACGGAGTAAAATTTTGAATGATCCAGAGCATATAAAGGCACTGAACTGCATCCGTTGTGGGGCATGTATGAATACGTGTCCGGTGTATCGTCGCAGCGGAGGATATTCTTATACTTATTTCATACCAGGTCCTATTGGCATTAACTTAGGTATGCTGAAAAATCCGCAGCGCTATCATGATAATGTGTCGGCCTGTTCGCTTTGTCATTCTTGCCAAAATGTTTGTCCGGTAAAGGTTGATTTGGCTGATCAGATTTATCGTTGGCGCCAGAAACTGGACGGATTGGGTGTTGCCAGTTCATCGAAGAAACTGATGTCAGGAGGAATGCAAATGCTGATGGAACGTCCAGGGGTGTTTAACATGGCTCTTAAGGCGGCTCCTATAGCGAATAAACTTCCTCACTGGATGACTTATAATGGTTTGAATGCTTGGGGAAAGCAGCATGAAATACCCCTGTTTGCAAAAGAGAGTTTTAATGAAATGTGGAAGAAGAATAAAGTAAAGTGATGAGCAGCAGAGAAGATATTTTACAAAGCATTCGCAGCAATACGCAGATGCGTTATGAAAAACCGGATTATACGTCACTCGAAGTTGAGGCTGTGACTTATAGCAATTTGGTTGAGCATTTCTCCGAGATGGTTAATATGGTGGGAGGAAAGGCTTTCCTTTTGGGAGATTTGAAAATAGACGATGTTGTTACTCGTCGGTACTCGCCCCGAAGAGTGGCTTCTACTATGACAGAAGTAGAAGTGGGAGGGGTGATGCAGAAATTAAATTGTGTCACATTTAATCCGGATGAGGTGGCTTCTACTGCCGAACTGGATGGAACGGATGTTGCTATTGTAAAAGGATGTATCGGCGTATGCGAAAACGGAGCTGTATGGATTCAGCAGGACTTGGAGCAGCGTGCTATTTATTTTATGGCTGAAGCATTGGTTATTTTGCTGGATCACCGTGATTTGGTGAATAATATGCATGAGGCATATAAGCGCATTGATACCGGTGAGTATGGTTACGGTATATTTATTTCCGGTCCTTCGAAAACGGCAGACATCGAGCAGGCATTGGTTTTGGGTGCACATGGAGCGTGCGATGTGATGGTGCTGATCATTTAGCCCTAAATGTTTCTCATAATGTATCGGATGTATCGCGCCGATAGTCAGGCTTAATTCTATATAACGGTCGAGGCGAGTCGTATATAACAACCAAGGTGGGTTTCGGTAAGACTGGCTTCGGTCGTCCGTATGGTTATTTTAAGCCTTGTTAATGAGAATCCTATGCTAAATGTTTTACTGTTATGTATTTTTCTTGTAAATTTGCACCCTAAATTTGGGAATCTTGTTTCCCTTTGGTAAGAAAGATAAAAAACCAGATAAACACTATGAGTAAGAAATTTACTGAATATTCACAGCTCAACCTTTCGGAAGTAAATAAGGAGGTGCTAAAGAAATGGGATGAAAACGATGTTTTCAACCGCAGTATGACAGAACGTGAAGGGCATCCTTCATTTGTGTTTTATGAAGGACCTCCTTCAGCAAATGGTATGCCGGGTATTCACCACGTAATGGCTCGTACAATTAAGGATACATTCTGCCGTTTCAAAACCATGAAAGGTTTCCAGGTAAAGCGTAAGGCTGGTTGGGATACACATGGATTGCCGGTGGAACTGGGCGTCGAAAAGGCTCTGGGTATTACAAAAGAGGATATTGGTAAGAATATTTCAGTGGCAGAGTATAACAAACACTGTCGTACGGATGTAATGAAGTTTACTAAGGAGTGGACCGACCTTACTCATAAGATGGGCTATTGGGTTGACTTGGAGAACCCGTACATCACCTACGATAACCGTTACATTGAAACATTGTGGTGGCTGTTAAAACAGCTTTATAATAAAGGCTTGCTTTATAAGGGATATACTATCCAACCGTATTCTCCGGCTGCCGGAACCGGACTGAGCTCGCATGAGTTGAACCAGCCGGGATGCTATCGCGATGTAAAAGACTTGACCGTAGTGGGGCAGTTCAAGATGAAAAACCCGAAGCCGGAAATGACTCAGTGGGGTACTCCTTACTTTATCGCATGGACTACTACTCCTTGGACTTTACCTTCGAATACAGCATTATGTGTCGGTCCGAAGATTGACTATGTAGCAGTGCAGACTTATAACGGTTATACCGGTGAGAAGATGACTGTGGTACTGGCTAAGCCTTTGCTGTATACACACTTTAATAAGAAGGCGGAAGAGCTGGCTTTGGAAGATTATAAACCGGGCGATAAGCTGATTCCTTTTAAAGTGGTAGGCGAATATAAAGGTACTGACCTGGAAGGTATGGAATACGAACAGCTGATTCCTTGGGTGAAACCGGTGGAAGTAACTGAAGACGGGGCTTGGAAAGAAGCTTCGGCAAAAGCTTTCCGTGTTATTTTAGGCGACTATGTTACAACAGAGGATGGTACTGGTATCGTTCATATTGCTCCTACATTTGGTGCAGACGATGCTTTCGTGGCTCGTGCTGCCGGAATTCCTTCGCTGTTTATGATTAACAAGAAGGGTGAAACGCGTCCGATGGTTGACTTGACCGGTAAGTTCTATTTGATGAGCGAGCTGGATGAGAACTTTGTTAAGGAATGTGTGGATGTTGAGAAGTATAAAGAATATGAAGGTCGCTGGGTGAAGAATGCTTATGATCCTCAGTTTACCGTAGATGGAAAATATGATGAAAAAGCAGCTTCTTCTGCCGAGTCTTTGGATGTGTACATCTGCATGATGCTGAAGCAGGGTAATCAGGCATTCAAGATGGAAAAACATGTACATAACTATCCACATTGTTGGCGTACTGATAAGCCGGTGCTTTATTATCCGCTGGATAGCTGGTTTATACGTTCTACTGCAGCTAAGGAACGTATGATGGAACTCAATAAGACCATTAACTGGAAACCGGAATCAACGGGTACAGGACGTTTCGGCAAGTGGCTTGAAAATTTGAATGACTGGAACCTGAGCCGTTCGCGTTACTGGGGAACTCCGCTTCCTATATGGCGAAGCGAGGAAGGAGAAGAACTGTGTATCGGTTCGGTTGAGGAACTGTATAATGAAATCGAAAAGTCGGTTGAGGCTGGCTTCATGACCGAAAATCCGTATAAGAAACTGGGCTTTGTTCCGGGTACTTATGATAAGGAGAATTACGAAAAGATAGATTTGCACCGTCCGTATGTTGACGATATTGTCTTGGTTTCTGCAACCGGAAAACCGATGAAACGTGAAACCGACTTGATTGATGTTTGGTTTGACTCAGGTGCAATGCCTTATGCTCAGCTTCATTATCCGTTTGAAAACAAGGAAATCGTAGATAACCGCTCATATTATCCTGCCGATTTTATTGCTGAGGGGGTTGACCAGACTCGCGGATGGTTCTTTACGCTTCATGCTATTGCTACGATGGTGTTTGATAGTGTTGCATACAAGAATGTTATTTCCAATGGCTTGGTGCTTGATAAGAATGGAAACAAGATGTCAAAACGCTTGGGCAATGCAGTCGATCCGTTTGAAACTATTGAGAAATTCGGTTCAGACCCCTTACGCTGGTATATGATTACCAATTCATCTCCATGGGATAACTTGAAGTTTGATAAAGAAGGAGTGGATGAAGTGCGCCGTAAATTCTTCGGTACTTTATATAATACCTATTCATTCTTTGCGTTATATGCCAATGTAGATGGATTTACTTATGCAGAGGCAGATGTGCCGGTTGAGGAACGTCCGGAAATTGACCGTTGGATTTTGTCTCTATTGAACTCTTTGATTAAGGATGTAGATGCTTGTTATGCAGACTATGAGCCAACTAAGGCTGGACGTCTGATTACTGATTTTGTAAACGATAACTTGAGTAACTGGTACGTACGTCTGAACCGTAAACGTTTCTGGGGTAGTGCGATGTCGGCTGATAAACTATCGGCTTATCAGACTCTTTATACTTGTTTGGAAACAGTTGCTAAACTGATGGCTCCGATTGCTCCGTTCTATGCAGACCGTCTGTATATGGACTTGATAGCCGTTACAGATCGTGACAATGTAGTTTCTGTTCACTTGGCGAACTTCCCGGCAGCAAATGAAGCTTTGATTAATAAAGAGCTGGAAGCGCGTATGCATATGGCACAAGATGTTACTTCAATGGTATTGGCTTTGCGTCGTAAAGTGAATATCAAAGTACGTCAGCCACTGCAGTGCATCATGGTTCCGGTAGTTGATGAAGAACAGAAACAGCATATCGAGGCAGTGAAAGACCTCATCATGAGCGAAGTAAATGTAAAGGAAATTCGCTTCGCTGAAAGTGGTGAACTGGTTAAAAAGGTGAAATGTGACTTTAAGAAGTTAGGTCCTAAGTTTGGTAAGCAGATGAAAGCTGTTGCTGCAGCTGTGGCAGACATGTCACAGGAAGCAATTGCCGAACTGGAACAAAACGGACAATATACTTTCGTGCTGGATGGTGCTGAAGCGGTGGTAGAAGCAACCGATGTTGAAATCTTCAGTGAGGATATTCCGGGATGGCTGGTTGCCAATGAAGGAAAACTGACCGTGGCTCTTGAAGTAACTGTAACCGATGAACTGAAGCGTGAAGGAGTGGCCCGTGAACTGGTAAACCGTATCCAGAACATTCGTAAGAGTAGCGGTTTTGAAATAACAGACAAGATTGCTGTTGTTTTGTCAAAAAATCCGAACTCAGATGATGCGGTAAATGAATATAATACGTATATTTGTAACCAAGTACTTGCCAACTCATTGGTTTTGGCTGATGAAGTTGCCGAAGGTACAGAATTAAACTTTGATGATTTTACTCTGTTTGTCAGAGTGACAAAATTGTGATATGAACCCATCCACCCCTTTTCGCAGAGGGGTGGATACTATTATTAACTTTTAAATACCTAAAACACTATGGCTGAAAAAACGAGATATTCGGATGCAGAGCTCGAAGAGTTCCGTACCATTATCATGGAGAAACTTCAGCTCGCTGAACGCGACTATGAGAAATTGAAAAGCAGTATTATGAACACTGACGGTAACGATACAGATGATACTTCACCTACTTATAAAGTATTGGAAGAAGGGGCAAATACATTATCGAAAGAAGAAACTACCCGTTTGGCTGCCCGACAGTTAAAATTTATTCAGAACCTGCGTGCGGCATTGGTACGTATTGAAAATAAAACGTATGGTATTTGCCGTGAAACAGGTAAACTGATTCCGGCAGAGCGTCTTCGTGCAGTACCTCATGCAACATTGAGCATCGAAGCCAAGCAAGGCGGGAAAAAGTAATTTACTCAAGTTTCGTAAGTACTCCATTTAGCAGCCTGACAGGGTTTCAGTTGACAAGTTGACAAGGTTTCGGTAACCTTGACTGATGGAAAAGAAAGGTTGGACATGTGATATCCTTGTCAACTCGTCAATTTATTGCCTTGTAGCTTTGAAAGCGGTCTTGCGGAACTTGAATTATTTTATATGATTATGAAAAAACTCTTCACACAGGGCCGTTTGGCATTTTTAATTGTTGCTGTAATATTAGTTATAGACCAGATTATAAAGATTGTGGTAAAAACCAATATGGCACTTCATGAAAACATTCATGTGACCGATTGGTTTTATATTTATTTTACGGAGAATCCGGGAATGGCTTTCGGAATGGAATTATTTGGGAAATTGTTTTTAACCCTGTTCCGTATTGTGGCTGTAATCGCGATTACATGGTATCTGGTTAAGATTGTAAAACAGCCGGTAAAACTGAAGAGTGGCTATATAGCTTGTCTCTCTCTTATTTTGGCTGGAGCTATCGGAAATATTATTGATTGCATATTTTATGGTGAAGTGTTTAGTGCCAGTACTCCTTCACAGGTGGCAACTTGGGTTCCTGTAGGCGAAGGATATGCTGACTGGTTGCATGGAAAGGTGGTAGATATGTTTTACTTCCCTATTATTGACACTTATTGGCCTCAGTGGATGCCTTTAGTCGGGGGAGACCACTTTGTCTTTTTTAGTCCGATTTTTAACTTTGCGGATGCTGCAATTAGTTGTGGGGTGATTTCCTTGTTGCTTTTTTATAGCCGTTATTTGACTTCAGAGAGTACATCAAATCAAAAATAAATCAGTTGTGACCATGAAGAAAAAGTATGTAATTGGGGGATGTTTGCTTGCGTTGGTAGGAGGACTTTGCGGGTGCGGAAAAAAAATACCCAGTGATGTAATCCAGCCGGAGGTAATGGAGCCGCTTCTCTATGATTATCATCTGGCTACCACGTTAAGCTCTGACTTGGTTTACACTGAAAACTATAAAAAGGATGCTTATTTGAATTATGTTTTTCAAAAGCATCATGTGACAGAAGCAGAGTTTGATTCATCAATGGTTTGGTATTCGCGTCACACCGTACATCTTACAGCAATGTATGAGAATCTGCAGAAGCGTTTTGAAGAAGAAGGTAAGCTCATTCGGAAATTTGTAGATCAGCGCAGTGGGCAAACGTCTCTGGCTTTGGTAGGTGACACTGTGGATATAGATAAACTTTACTGGTTATCCTCGTCTGATTTGACCAATAAGATGACTTTTGAACTGAAAGCGGATGCATCTTTCAGGCCTCATGATGCTTTAGAGTGGACGGCTGATTTTAAGTTCCTTCCTGAAGTAGACGGAATGGATGTGAAAGTTGTTATGGGGCTGAATTTTACATTTGAAAATGACAGTACGCAAGGAGTGACTCACGTGGTAACAAAGTCTGGACTTCAGCGGTTGGAGTTAAAAGCTGATTCTGCATTTGCTTTCAAGGCTATAAACGGTTTTATGTATTATATGAATAAAAGTAATGCAAGGGGAAGTGTTTTGATAGGCAATATTCATTTGGTTCGTCATCATGATAAGCATGCGGCAGAACTCCCTGCAGAGAATAAGGAGAAAGGATTGACTCCTAAAATGCGCTGATGGATATGCGGAAAGTTGCAGCGCACCGGATTTTTCTTGCTCCATATAAAAAGTGGTTCTCTATGCAGGTGGTAGAGTTGGATTCATCCAGGAAGGTGGTTGGGCTGACTTCATTGCGAGAAGAACAGCATGCAACCGAATGGTTAGGTGGGGTTATCGTGATTGCATCAAAATCTCCTGAAAGAATGGAAGGGGAGTCTTTCTCTGCTTTTTGCAGTCGTTTATGCGGTGAGGAGGATACGTTTCAGTTGACCGGTTGCCAGGCTTATCATGTCACCCAGTTTGATGTAGCCGGAATGAACTTCACTCCGGCAAGCAGAATTGTTCGTTTATGACATTCTTCTTCGGAATTCAGAGCAGACAATGGAGGTAGCTACTGCTACGTTCAAGGATTCACTGGTTTCTTTCCCTTGCGGATAATTAGGGATTAAGAGCCGGCGGTTTACCAGTGCGGCAATTTCCGGGCTGATTCCATTTCCTTCATTTCCCATGATAATTAATCCGTTTTCACTTAATTCTTCTGTATATATATTTTTTCCGTCAAGGAAAGTACCAAACAGCGGAGTCTCTTTTAATGAAGAAACCAGTTTCCTCAGGTCGCAATAATGCAGTCTGACGCGAGCCAAGGCTCCCATTGTAGCTTGCACTGTTTTGGGATTGAATGCATCGGCGGTACCCGTAGAACAGAATATATCCTGGATGCCAAACCAGTCGGCTATACGGATAATGGTCCCTAAATTTCCTGGGTCTTGTATGTCATCGAGAGCCAGGCATAGCGAATGCTTGATGCAGTCGGGGGTAAATTCATAATGTGGCATATCGAAAACAGCTAAAACCTCTTGAGGGGATTTCAGCAGACTGACTTTGGTTAATTCTTCTTGACTGACTTCTATAGTTTCTTTTGCAATGGCGCATGGATGCTTTTCTAGCCATTCCGATGTTCCTAAAAGTAATCTGCAGGAAAAACGTCCCAAGAGTTCTCCTACCAGTTTATGACCTTCGGCAATGAAAGCCTGTTCTTCTTTTCGGTATTTTTTCAGTTCAAGCGAATGGATATATTTTATCTTGTTTTTACTGAGCATAGTTCATATACATATTTTAAGAACAAAGCTAAGAAGTTTTTTTTATTATTCCCTATCTTTGCAAGTAAATTTGCATGGGGTAACTATTTGTATGAAGAAATTTATTCATCATATTTTATTTTTGTTGATCGGAGCATTCTTGGTTACGGGATGTTCGGTCAGTAAGTTTATTCCCGAGGGTCATTATTTGTTGGATGATGTTGAGATTAAGTCAGACAACAGAGAAGTAAAACCTTCGCAGATGACCGCTTATGTCCGTCAGACTCCCAATGCAAAATGGTTCAGTCTGATAAAGTTGCCGATGTATATTTATAGTGCCTCAGGCAAGGATTCTACAAAATGGATGAACCGATTCTTGCGGAAGATGGGTGATGCTCCACGTATCTATGATCCGGAAGCAGCCGAGGAGACTCGCAAACAGGTACAGCAGACTGTCCAGAATATGGGTTACATGGGGGCTCAGGTTGACTTGAAAGAGTATAAGAAGGGAAAGAAATTAAAGGTTTCCTATCATATTCATACAGGGGATCCTTATATCATATCGCATATAGCTTATGATATTGCCGATTTTAAAATCCATGATTTTATATTGGGCGATTCTGTACACACGTTACTTCATTCGGGAATGCGTTTTGATGTGAATAAACTGGATGAAGAACGCCAACGCATTACTCAGTATCTGCATGATAGAGGCTATTATCGTTTCAATAAAGATTTTATAACTTTTCAAGCCGATACAATGCTAAATACGCATCGTGTTGATCTGACCATGCGGCTTTTACCTTATCAGCGTAAAAAGACCGATGTTCCGCAGTCTCATCGTCAGTATACCATTCGCGATGTTAACTTTTTGCTTGATGTTGATTTTTCGGAATTATCGGCAGAGACTTTTAAAGGGATGGACTCTTTACGTTCCGATGGTGCCACCTTGTATTATCATGACAAATTGTTTTTGAGACCTCATGTGATAACCGGATTCAATTTTTTGCAGAGCGGAAACTTATATAGTGCGCGGGATGTACAGAGTACATATTCGGCATTGGGACGCTTAGGTATACTGAAATATTCCAATATACGTTTTCAAGAAGATATAAAAGGAGATTCAGCCTATGTAGATGCCTATGTGGCTTTGTCGCGCAGAAAGAATAAATCACTGTCTTTCGGTATAGAAGGAACAAACTCTGCGGGCGATTTGGGAGCAGCTGCTTCGGTGGCTTATACGCACCGCAATCTGTTTAAGGGCTCAGAAACATTTACGGTAAAGTTACGTGGTGCCTATGAGGCAGTAACCGGATTAGAAGGATATGCCAATAGTAACTATATGGAGTATGGGATAGAGAGCAGCCTGAACTTTCCTGAGTTTATGTTTCCCTTCCTTTCATCAGATTTTAAGCGTCGTATACGTGCCACATCTGAAGTAAGTGTGAAATATAACTGGCAGATTCGTCCGGAGTTTGAACGCACTGTAGCATCGGCAGCCTGGAGTTACCGCTGGTCAAAGCATCAGGCTAATCATCGTTTTGATGTATTGGATGTCAGCTATATTTATATGCCTTACCGATCTCAAACTTTTAAAGAGTATTTAAATGTGATGGATCAGAAAAATCCGTTGCTGCGTTATAGCTATGAAGACTTGTTTATTGTACGTATGGGTTATACTTATACGTATAACAGTTCCGGAGCAATGTCTTTAAAGACAGCTCACCGAAATTCTTATTCTATTCGTTTCAATATAGAAGAGTCTGGTAATTTGCTGTATGGTTTTTCAAAGTTGTTCAATCATAACCCCAGCAACGGAGAAGCATTTCAGATGGCGAATATTGACTTTGCTCAATACGTGAAGGCCGACTTTGATTTTGCAAAAAATTTCATGATTGACGACCGGAACGCGCTGGTCTTTCATGTTGGTTTAGGAATTGCTTATCCCTATGGAAATTCAAAAAGCCTCCCGTTTGAAAAACTTTATTTTTCCGGTGGTGCCAATAGTGTACGCGGATGGAGGGTGCGTTCTTTAGGGCCGGGAGGCTATCGGGGTGATTCGAATAGTTTGGATTATGTGAATCATACCGGTGATATCAAGTTAGACTTGAATGTGGAATATCGTACCCACTTGTTCTGGAAATTGAATGGTGCCGCCTTTATCGATGCCGGTAACGTTTGGACTATACGTTACCGTGAAATGCAGCCTGAAGGTTTATTCAAGTTCAATCGTTTCTATAAACAGTTGGCGGTAGCTTATGGGCTGGGCATCCGTTTTGATTTAGATTTTTTGATTATTCGTTTTGACGGAGGAATGAAAGCAATCAATCCGATGGAGAGAGAACGTGACCGTTATCCGATTGTTTCACCGGATTTCAAGCGGGATTTTGCATTTCATTTTGCCGTAGGTTATCCGTTTTAATTATTTTATAACTATGAGTAAAGAGCATACCCTTGGTGAGTTGGATGAACTGAAAGCATGGTTTGAGAAACAAGAACTTCCTCAGTCCTTGCAAGTGAGTAAGTTTATGTTTATTCCCAATTTGAAAGAAACTATTATGCATTTAATGGATCAGGCATATGTTTGTTATGCAAATCCTAAGCTGGAAGGTTGTCTTTTGATTTTAGAACAAATTAAGTTGAAGCTGGAAGAGCAGGATAAAGCCTGACTCTTCAGAAGAGCGGAATTTGAAGAGGTTCAGAATAAAGATTTGAAAAAAGTAGCCGGAGAAAACGTTGGATTTTTTCCGGCTACTTTTGTGAAGAAATGTTATTCCTTGATGTCTTGATACATAAATCGCTTGATGCTTTTTTTGGCGGTTTTTTCAAACTCTTCCGGATAAAGCTTGACTCGTGTGATTTGTGAATAGGCAGGAAGTAGCTTGTTTAGCTCTATGCGGTTTGCTTCAATGGCTGCTTCCAGTTGTGCTTTATTCATATTTTGTGCAAAAGCTTCATCGTTGTCCGGATAAACAAGAGCAACCAGTTTGCTGTCTTTTAATATAATCAATGATTCATTGATAAAAGGCATGTTGTTCAAGCGTGCTTCAATTTCCTCCGGATAAATGTTTTGTCCGGAAGCAGTAAGCAGCATATTCTTGCAGCGTCCTTTGATATAAATATTACCGTCGGCATCTTTTATGGCCATATCTCCTGTGTGCAGCCATCCGTTGCTGTCAATGGTTTGTGCCGTAGCTTCCGGATTCTTGTAATAGCCAAGCATCACATTCATACCCCGGCAGATTAATTCTCCGGGTATTGTTTCCGGATTATCTGAAAGTACGCGTGTTTCCATATTAGCTACAGTCTTTCCGCATGAGGTATATTGAATTTCATCCCATCGGCTGTGGCAAATCAGTGGGGCACACTCAGTCATACCATAGGCAATGGTATAAGGGAAATTTATTTTCCGCAGGAAGGCTTCTACTTCAGCATTAAACGGAGCACCGCCTACCACGATTTCTATGAAGTTACCTCCAAAGACCTCCATTGATTTCTGGCGGATTTCAGCTTTGATATGGTCGCTGATAATAGGAAGATTAAGCAGAAGTTTCCCTAATTTGTTATCTACTTTAGGGAGGATATTCTTTTTAAATATCTTTTCGACAATTAAAGGAACACAGGCAATGATGCGCGGGCGAATCTCTGCAAATGATTCTGCTATGATTTTAGGGCTGGGCATACGAGTAAGGAACCATAAATGTGCTCCTACAGTAATGCCGTATAAAAAGTCGAATACCAGTCCGAAGATATGTCCTAAAGGAAGCATGGATACGATGCGGTCGCCTGCCTTTAAGTTGACTTTGTCGTGGATGTGAATGACATTAGACAAAATGCTGCGGTAGGGGAGCATGACGCCTTTTGAATAACCGGTAGTACCCGAAGTATAGTTGATTACCGCTAACTCCTCCGGCTGTTCCCGTCGGTATGAAACCTGTTCGGCGCGGAACCGGCAGGGATATTTCTTCCCGAATTCTTCATTTAGATGCTCTCGGGCATAAGTAAGCTGCTCTGAGCGGGATACCACGAGGTCAAAGTTTTTCAGCTCAATAATTCCCTCTAAGTTAGGCATAGCTGCTTCATTGAAGTTTTCCCATACCTGGTCTCCCACAAAAAGCATGCGGGCTTCAGAGTGATTAACGATGTTATGAACGTTGTCAGCTTTGAATTCGTGCAATATAGGAACAGCTACTGCTCCGTAAGTAATGACTCCAAGAAATGTGGCTGTCCAGTTGGCACTGTTACGTCCGCATAAGGCAATTTTATCGCCCGGACATATGCCGGCATGTTGGAGTAGAATATGCATTTTTTCTATTTTGCGTGCTACATCTTTATATTGTAAGGTAGCTCCTTTGTAGTCTGTCAGAGCATCTCTGTCCCAATTGGTTCGGATGCTTTGTTCGATAAGTTGTATAAAACTGTCTTTGGTTTCCATTTTTTAGTTTAAAATTGCACAGTTTTTGTCTGCGTGAGCGCAAAATTACTAAAAATAAAGGAGACAGCCACAGAATTTGTTTCATATTTCATAATCTCCTTGATAAGAGGCTCTATTTGAATCTTGTGAATTGTAGCCAATTTTGTATCTTTGTCGAAATATTATTAATAAAAAGAAAAGTTATGTTGATTTATAATACTACGTATCAAGTTGAGATAAACGATGCCCGTAATTTTGTTATCTGGTTAAATGAATGTTATATACCGGAAGCTGAAAAGACGGGAGAGTTGAAAAATCCGCGTATTTTGCGTATTTTAAGCCACCGTGAGCAGGAAAGTGAGTGCTTTTCGCTACAGTGGGAAGTGGAAGACAGTGCAGCCCTCCACCGCTGGCATACGGCTAAAGGTGCCAGTTTAAATGAAGAGATGATGAAACTCTTTAAAGATAAGGTAATTGGTTTTCCCACCTTGATGGAGGTTATTAAGTGATACGGCCTGTAAAAGAAAAGATTATTTTGGGTATTGACCCCGGAACGAATATCATGGGATACGGGGTGCTGAAGGTTACCGGAACTAAACCTCAGGTAATGACATTAGGCGTGATTGATCTGCGAAAATGTACCGATCCCTATCTGAAGTTGAAGCATATCTATGAACGTGTTCAGGGAGTTATTTCATCGTATCTTCCTGACGAGTTGGCTATTGAAGCTCCTTTTTTTGGAAAAAACGTACAGTCTATGCTAAAGTTGGGTCGTGCACAAGGAGTTGCCATTGTTGCAGCTTTATGTAGAGATATTCCGGTTACAGAGTATGCTCCTTTAAAAATAAAAATGGCGATTACGGGAAACGGACAGGCCAGCAAGGAACAAGTGGCTGATATGTTGAAGCGTATGTTACATATTCCCGATTCAGAGATGGGACCGTTTATGGATGCGACCGACGCGTTAGGGGCGGCTTATTGTCATTATTTGCAGATGGGGCGTCCGGAAATGCCGAAAGCTTATTCCGGATGGAAAGATTTTATAGCAAAGAATCCCGATAAAGTACGATAACAAAAAAGAATTATGAGTATCAAAAGTTTGATAGCTATGTCGATGGTGTTGATGACTGCCGGATGCAGTAATGGTCATCAAGAGGAATATGATTCTTTTGATGAATATCCGGTATATGAGAGTGAGTGGAATGAAATGGTTTATTCTCCCGATGAGACCCGGTTTGCTTTATGGGCTCCTACAGCTCAAGAAGTTCGAGTGATGTTATATGATGCCGGTCAGGGAGGCTCGGCATATCGGATGATTCCATTGACAGCCGAAGAAAAAGGCATGTGGAAAGGGAAGATAGAAGGAGATTTAAACGGAAAATTCTATACGTTTAATGTGAAAATCGATGATGTATGGCAGGGAGACACGCCCGGACTGATGGCGAAAGCGGTAGGGGTGAATGGAGACCGGGCTGCGATTTTAGACTTAAAGACCACCGATCCACAAGGATGGAATGATGATCGCCGCCCTCCGCTGAAAACCTTTTCTGATATTATAATCTACGAAATGCATCATCGTGATTTTTCTATTGATACGGTTTCCGGCATTCAGAACAGAGGGAAGTTTTTGGCTTTGACAGAGAAGGGTACTACAACCTTTCTCGGAGAAAAGACAGGAATTGACCATTTGAAAGAGCTGGGGATTACTCATGTTCATTTATTGCCTTCATTTGATTTTGCTTCGGTCGATGAAACTAAACTGAAAAAGCCTCAATATAACTGGGGATACGACCCTAAAAACTATAATGTACCTGAAGGCTCGTATGCAACCGACCCTTATAAGCCGGACGTACGCATAAGGGAATTCAAGCAAATGGTTATGGCTCTTCACAAAGCGGGTATCCGGGTTATCATGGATGTAGTTTATAACCATACGGCAATCACTTCCGGAGGAAACTTTGAGCGCACTGTGCCGGGATATTTTTACCGTTCAGATGAGCAGGGAAAATTTGCCGACGCTTCCGGATGTGGAAATGAAACGGCAAGCGAACGTCCGATGATGCGTAAGTTTATGATTGAATCGCTGGTTTATTGGGCTAAAGAATACCATGTAGATGGCTTCCGTTTCGATTTGATGGGTATCCATGATGTCGAGACCATGAATGCCATCCGGAAGGCTTTAAATGAAGTTGATCCTACTATTTATATATATGGAGAAGGGTGGGCGGCAAAGGCTCCTCTTTTGCCGTTTGAGAAACAGGCAGTAAAAGCTAATGTTCATAAGATGCCAGGGGTGGCTGCTTTTAGTGATGAGTTTCGTGATTCCCTGCGGGGAGCGTGGGGCGATGATTCGAAGGGGGCTTTTGTAATCGGACGGTTTGGTTATTCCGACGGGGTGAAATTTGGGCTTGCTGGAGGTATCTCGCACGGACAGTTATATAATGATTCTACAGATTTCACGATTACTTCTTGGGTGAAAGAACCGACTCAGTTTATCAGTTATGTGAGCTGTCATGATGATTTATGTATTATCGACCGTTTGAAGAAAACTCTTCCGGGAGCTTCCCAGAAAGAACTGAGTGCATTGCTGAAATTGGCAGAAACAGCTTTGTTTACTTCGCAGGGAGTTCCGTTTATCTATGCTGGCGATGAGATTATGCGTGACAAAAAAGGAGTGCATAATTCATATAAAAGTCCGGATGAGATAAATGCCATTAACTGGCGGAATAAAACGTATAACCGTGAAACTTTTGACTATATCCGAGATTTGATAGCCATGCGTAAAGCTCATCCTGCTTTCCGTATGGGGAGTGCAGATTTGGTAAAAACGCATTTGGAATTCTTGGAAACTCCGGCAGAAAATGTAGTGGCTTTCCGTTTGAAAGGGAAACCTTGTGGAGATTCGTGGATGAATACGATTGTGGTTTTAAATGCTCGTACTGAGACGATAAAAATAGATATTCCGGATGGAAGATACCGGGTTGTTTGTAAAGACGGGAAAATAGATTGGATTAAAGGGCTTGGAATGGTTTCTGGAAATCAGATATCTGTTTCTCCTCGTACAGCAATGATTGTGCATCAGTAGTTTTAAAAACAGAAAGAAATGAAACGTGTGATTGCGGTAGAGAATGGAGTTGCTCGCCATCCTTTGTATCGGTTTAATGGACCGCTGAATATACAGATTGGAGCAGGAGAACATCTTGCTGTAGTGGGCGGTAATGGAGCAGGGAAGAGTTTGCTGATAGATACGTTAATAGGGCGTTATCCGCTGCTGATGAATGAAGTGATATATGATTTTTCACCTTCAGAGTCCACTTTGGTTTCTGATAATATCAAATATATCACTTTCCGGGATTCTTATGGAGAGTCAGATGGTTCGTATTATTACCAGCAGCGTTGGAATTCACATGATTTGGATGATATTCCATTGGTTCGGAGTTTACTTCCTTCCTGTAAGGATGAAAAGCTTCGCCGGGTGCTATATGACTTATTTGACATTGAGCCTATGCTCGATAAGTGTATCATCTTTTTATCAAGTGGTGAATTGCGCAAATTTCAGCTGACCAAGACTTTGCTGAGTAATCCTAAGATTTTGATTATGGATAATCCCTTTATCGGATTGGATGCAAAAACCCGTGAATTGCTGCACTCGTTGTTAAAGAAACTGATTGAAACTATTGGCTTGCAGGTGATTCTGGTTTTGTCGAAAACAGATGATATTCCCGGGTTTATCACACATGTAGTTTCGGTGGAGAATCGTGTTTGTTATCCTAAAATGACTTTGCAGGAATACTTGGCATACCGTAAGCCGGTTCCAGCGCATGTCTTGTCGGAAGAAAAGCGGCAGCGCATCATTGACCTTCCTTATCAAGATAATCTTTTTCAGGCTGACCATATCGTTGATTTGAAAAAAGTCAGCATCCGCTATGGAGAACGTGTGATTTTGAAAGACTTAGACTGGACAGTAAAGTGTGGTGAAAGATGGGCGTTGACTGGTGAAAACGGAGCGGGTAAATCTACATTGCTCAGTTTGGTGTGTGCTGATAATCCGCAGAGTTACGCTTGCAATATTTCGTTGTTTGGACGAAAGAGGGGAAGTGGAGAGAGTATTTGGGAAATAAAAAAACATATCGGATATGTCAGTCCTGAAATGCACCGAGCTTACCTGAAGAATTTGCCTGCAATTGATATCGTAGCAAGTGGTTTGCATGATTCTATAGGTTTATATAAGAAGACACAGGAAAAAGACAGGACGGTTTGTGAGTGGTGGATGGATATTTTTGGTATTTCTGATTTGAAAGACCGTAGTTTCTTGCAGTTGTCTAGCGGAGAACAGCGTATGGTATTATTGGTGCGCGCCTTTGTGAAAGATCCGGAACTGCTCATTTTGGATGAACCTTTACATGGTTTGGATATGTATAACCGTCGTTTGGTTAAAGATATTATTGAGGTATTTTGTGCCCGTAAGGGAAAAACTTTAATTATGGTAACTCATTATCAGGAAGAGCTTCCTGATGTGATTACGCATACTTTGTTCCTGAAAAGAAATCGCGACTTGTAATCATAACAGGAAGCCTATTGTCATTTCATTGTAGATTAAAAGATATAGTATGTTCCATGGAAAATAGTATTACAGATGGTATTGTTGAAAATAGGGTGAATAGTTTTATTAACCGGAAAATCATTTTACGCATTTTGGGGATACTGCTTTTTATAGAAGCGGGGATGTTTATGATATGTACGGGTATTTCACTATGGTATAGGGAGGCCGATTACATTTATTTTGTTTATGCTGCTTTAATTAATGTGGCAGTAGGTAGTCTGTTTAATTTCTTGGGGCGCAAAGCAAGTAATGTGGTTACCCGTCGTGATGGGTATTGTATTGTCGCCTTTACTTGGCTGTTGTTTACGGCATTCGGAATGCTTCCGTTTTATATCAGTGGGGAAATACCTTCGGTGACGGATGCTTTTTTTGAAACCATGTCGGGGCTTACCACTACCGGAGCTACGATTTTGGACAATATTGAGGATCTTCCTCACTCTATGTTGTTTTGGAGAAGTTTTACGCAGTGGGTAGGTGGATTGGGTATCGTGTTCTTTACCATTGCGGTGCTTCCTATTTTCGGTGTGGGTAATCAGGTGCTTTTTTCTGCTGAGGCTACTGGGGTGACACATGATAAGATTCACCCGAAAATCAGTGTAATGGCTAAATGCTTGTGGACGGTTTATTTAGTATTGACTTTAGCTAGCTTCGTTTTGTTGTTGTGTGGCGGAATGAATTGGTTCGATGCTATTTGTCATGCTTTTACAACGACTGGAACCGGAGGATATTCTACCAAGCAGGCTAGCATATCTTATTGGAATTCTCCTTTTATAGAATATGTAATTGCTATCTTCATGATGCTTTCGAGTGTGAACTTTTCTCTGTATTTTATGTGTCTGAAGGGGCGTTATAAGCCGTTGGTTCATGATGATGAAGTCAAGTGGTTCTTTACCTCTGTTCTTGTGCTGACCCTTCTGATTTCGGCTTCATTGATCTATTATAATGGTTACGGACTTGAGCAGGCTTTTCGTAAGGCTCTTTTTCAGGTAGCAGCAATACATACTTCTTGTGGCTTTGCTACAGATGATTATAATGTATGGCCCCCTTTTACATGGATGTTGTTGATTTATGCTATGTTTGCAGGAGGGTGTACTGGATCAACCGCAGGTGGAATGAAGAATATGCGTCTTGTAATTGTTATGCGTAATGTGAAAAATGAATTTAGCCGTTTAATGCATCCTCGTGCAGTGCTTCCAGTAAAGGTTAATAGGCAGACAGTATCTCGTTCAACAATCTCTACGGTTACCGTGTTTGTGTTATTCTATTTTATTTGTGCTTTTGTAGGATGGGTGGTCTTGATGGTTTTAGGAGTTGGTTTTACAGAGGCTTTTGGTGTTGTGGTTTCAAGTATGGGGAATGTAGGTCCTGGATTTGGGGCTTTCGGACCGGCTTTTTCATGGAATGCATTGCCTGACTTGGCGAAATGGGTTCTTTCTTTCTTAATGCTGATTGGTCGATTGGAACTGTTTGGAATCTTATTGTTATTTGCTCCAAGTTTTTGGAAAAAGAGATAAGAGTTTATAGATAGATGATTTAGTATGTAGCAACGTAAGGGTGTGAACACCAAAATTGTTTGTTTTTAAATGTCTAAGCGTTTGTTTTAAAACGCTTAGACATTTTTTTTATTTGCCTTGTCGTTTGGATTGAAACATCAAGGCGTATGCAATGT
>URDR01000037.1 GCA_900546645.1 uncultured Bacteroides sp.
ATCGACAGCTTCCAGCAGGTTGGCTGCCGTGATGGCTTCCTGTTCGCCGTCGCCGGCAGAGAACATGACTGCCATAGCGGAAGCATTGTAACGGATCGCATCTTCGATATCGATCAAAACGTTACGGTTCAATTCCGTCAGGATCGTAGAACCGGCATCCGAACGGAGGCAGACGGGCTTGTTGATGTTGGCGGGAATGGAAGTCTGCAAGATACCGCGCGTACACATGATACAGTCGGCATATTGTACGAGGGGAACGATATTCAGGTCGATACGTTCCAAACCTGAAGTCGGACCCATGATAAACCCGTGGTCGAATGCCAACATGACGGCACGGCCTGTTTTCGGGTTGAAGATACGAGAGAGGCGGTCTTTCATACCCCAAGAGTAGTTAGACGCACCTTTTACATGAAAATTGTCGAATTGGGAAGTTTGTCCGAAGCCGAAATTATTCGCTTCTCTGAACCCATCCATATCTGCCATAGCTTTTTTCCTTTCTTAATTTTTAATTCTTAATTCTTAATTTCTTCTGTTCTTCTGCCTAAAAAAATTACTCATGCTCTTCTTTCACCCTTGAGAGACCGATAAATACAGCCGAGAGCATAGTAAATACATAGGCCTGAATAAACGCTACCAAGACTTCGAGCGCATCCATAAAGATACCGAAGGCTACAGCTACGAAAGTCATAGAGCCATTGATTACGGCACCGGCTTTTACGGTGATGAAGATGATTGCTATCAGACTCAGGATAGCGGCATGACCTGCCATGATGTTGGCAAAAAGACGAATCATCAAGGCAAAGGGTTTGGTCAGTATTCCGAAGAATTCTATGAGAGGCATCATCGGGACAGGCACCTTAAGCCATACAGGCACATTCGGCCAGAAGATTTCTTTCCAGTAAGCTTTTGTACCGAAAATATTGGTGAAGGCAAAGGTAAACAGAGCCAAGACCAATGTGATGGCAATATTACCCGTTACGTTGGCTCCTCCCGGAAAGAAGGGTACAAGTCCCATCAGGTTATTTACAAGAACGAAGAAGAAGGCTGTAAGCAGATAAGGGGCATAGCGCTTGTAATCTTCACCAATGCATCCCTTTATCACGTCGTCGTAAATCATCAGTACAAGGGCTTCTATCATGCCCACTCCTCCGGCAGGTGCGCCTTGTTCCAGCGGGTGTTTCTTGTACCAGCGCACACAGCTCATCAAGATGACTACAAGCAGCGTACTGTTGATAAAGAGTCCCAGAACATTCTTGGTGATGGAAAGGTCGAACGGACGTACTTCTTCGCCGGCTGCATTCTTCTCTACGATTTTCCCCTCGTAAGGACCTTCTGCGGCTATGTATAGCCCCTCATGACTTCCTTCTTCAAGCCGGGAGGAACTGAACACATGCCATCCGGTAGAGCTCTTCACGATGACGGGCAGCGGAATACGGAGCGTTTTTTCACCGAAGGTGGCAATATGCCACTCATAGGAATCGCCAATATGGCCGAACACCAGCTCGTTGACGTTGATCTCACCCTCACGCTCGTGCGCCTTCACCCCCTGTGCGGGTATCAGGAGCAACAGGAGCAGCAGCATGATTATGTATCGTTTTTTTTTCATCATATTGTTTTCTTAATTTTAGTTTCGCTTCCAAACGAAGGAAGAAACGGGTCTCGAATACCAGAAACGCAAAAAAGAAGACGATAAATGTAGTGAAAAAAGCCACTACTTCATGTCTTACAAAGAATCCGTAGAATAGCAAGACGAGCATGCTTAATATAAACTTCATCATTTTGCAGAGCAGATAAACCGATGCCAGTTTGTCAAGTCCCAGCCGGTAACCGAATGCAAACATGTAGATGTAAAACAAACCGAAGAGATAAAAGAATATCGGGATGGCAGGAAACCACAGAAAATACCGTTCGGGTATAAACAGGTGAAACACAAATGCCACTAATCCGGTAAGAACTACGCCGATGAGGGTCAGTTCTTTGATAAACTTTTTCTTTACGGTTAACAAAAACATAGTAGTAGGGACCGGTTTTTATGGAAAGCCGGCAAACTCATTCGGTTCATCGTCTGGCGGAGGTTTTCTCAAAGCTCTACGCAAACTGAAATTTGATTGTTGTTTATTTCTACGAATCCTTCTTTAATGGGCAGAAGGTGGGTATCGCCTTGAGCCGTATATTTTATCTGTCCCTTCACGAGAGACGATATGAGGGGTGCGTGATTGACCAGTATCTGAAAATTACCCGATTCGCCCGGCAATACCACGGAGTCAACCTGACCGTCGTAAAGCTGTTTTTCGGGTGAAACGATGACTAAATGAAAAGTTTTCATATCTTTTGAGTTCTTAAGTTTTTAAGAAGCTTTTGCGGCCTCCAGCAGCTTCTTGCCTTTCTCGATGGCATCTTCTATGGTACCTACATTCAGGAAAGCCTGTTCAGGAAGATAATCTACTTCTCCGTCAAGAATCATCTTGAAGCCTTTGATGGTATCTTCGATGGATACCATTACGCCCGGTACGCCGGTGAACTGTTCTGCCACGGCAAAGGGTTGCGAAAGGAAGCGCTGCACACGGCGTGCGCGGTTTACCGTCAGGCGGTCTTCATCTGATAATTCATCCATACCCAAGATGGAGATAATATCTTGCAGCTCTTTGTTGCGCTGAAGGATTTGCTTTACGCGCTGGGCGGTTTCATAATGTTCCTTACCTACAATCAACGGGTCGAGGATGCGCGAGGTGGATTCCAGCGGGTCGACGGCCGGATAGATTCCCAATTCGGTAATTTTACGGCTGAGCACGGTGGTGGCATCCAAGTGGGTGAACGTAGTGGCTGGAGCAGGGTCGGTCAAGTCGTCGGCTGGCACATATACTGCCTGTACAGAGGTGATAGAACCATTCTTGGTAGAAGTGATTCGCTCTTGCATCTTTCCCATTTCGGTGGCAAGTGTAGGTTGGTAACCCACGGCCGAAGGCATACGTCCCAATAGTGCCGAAACCTCTGAACCTGCCTGTGTGAAACGGAATATATTATCGATGAAGAACAAGATATCGCGCGGGGCATTTTCTTCGGTCTTACGGTCACGGAAAGATTCTGCAAGGGTCAAACCGGAAAGGGCAACCGACTGGCGGGCGCCGGGAGGTTCGTTCATCTGTCCGAACACCATGGCTACCTGCGATTTTTCGACTTCGTTATAATCTACCTTCGACAAATCCCATTTTCCTTCTTCCATGCCCTTGAGGAATTCGTCGCCATAGCGGATAACACCCGACTCAATCATTTCACGAAGCAGGTCGTTTCCTTCACGGGTACGTTCGCCCACGCCGGCAAATACGGAAAATCCGTTGTGTTTCTTCGCAATATTGTTAATCAGCTCTTTGATTAACACGGTCTTACCTACTCCCGCACCTCCGAACAAGCCGATTTTACCTCCTTTGAGGTAGGGCTCTAAAAGGTCAATGACTTTGATTCCGGTGAACAGCACTTCCTGAGTGGTCGACAGGTCTTCAAACTTGGGGGGTTCGCGGTGAATGGGGAAACCATCTTTCTTGTCAAGTTCTTTCATGCCATCAATGGTGTCGCCCACCACATTCATTACACGTCCTTTAATCTGGCTTCCTATAGGCATGGTTATAGACTGCCCGGTGGGAATTACTTCCATACCGCGCTGTAAGCCATCTGTACTGTCCATGGCTACCGTACGTACGGTGTCTTCTCCGATGTGTTGCTGTACTTCAACGACCAGCAAACGACCGTCATTACGCTGAATGGTCATCGCATCATGAATCTTCGGCAAGGAGTGTTCTGCATCTTGTCCTTCTCCTAACTTGAAGTGAACATCCACTACGGGACCGATTACCTGTGAAATATGTCCAACTATATTCGACATAAGCTATATTTGTTAATGTTTAGTTTTCTATTGTTTTTCTGTTACGCAAATTTAAAGTATAATCTTGCATACCTGTTACTCAATGTAACATTTTTTAGCCGCAAAACTTGGATTATTGCCATAAATCAAGTAAAAAAGCACACTTGATTTTAGGCTAATCCACATTAATAAACATTTATTTACACTTGATTGTTCAGCTTATTTCATTTTTTTTGTTTCCCGTTTGAACGTCAAGGCACCCCGAACCGCCGATGGAGAAAAAAAATATCCGACTCGCATTATGCCGTTTCCGGTTTCAGACTCTATAATGCGGGTCGGATAAATCAAGAAAGTTACAACGGATGTTGTATTGTGTAAATGGATAGTTACAAAGTGTTTAGCATTTTATCTTCAGTTCATTTAAAATGCGGCGCATTTCTTCGTAAGTGGTGATGCGTGTGGGAACCAGCGGTAGGCGGAGTATGTTTTTCACCATCCCCATCATGCTCAGCATGGCTTTTACTCCTGCGGGATTTCCGTCGACAAAGAGCAGATTAAACAGCTCTGTAAACCGGTGATGGATGCTGAGGGCATTGCTGTAATCGCCCGCCAGAGCTAAACGGGTCATGCGGCTGAATTCACGCGGAAATGCATTGCCTATCACGGAGATCACTCCTACTGCTCCTAAGGTGATGAGCGGGAAGGTGATACCGTCATCGCCTGAAATGACGTCAAAGTCTTTGGGCTTGTTCTTGATGATGTCATCCATCTGTGAGATGTTGCCGGAGGCTTCTTTGATGGCTACAATGTTTTCAAAGTCACGGGCCAGACGCAGGGTGGTTTCTGCCGTCATGTTTACGCCTGTTCTTCCGGGTACATTATACAGTACTACCGGGAGCTTGGTGGCATTGGCTATCGCCTTATAATGTTGGTAAATGCCTTCTTGTGACGGCTTATTATAATAAGGTACGGCTACCAGAACGGCGTCTACTCCTGTGAAATCATCATTTTTTAATGTATCGACCACGGTTTGAGTGCAATTGCTGCTTATTCCTAACAAGATAGGAATTCGCCCGTTTACGCGCTCTATCACCCGTTCTTTGATTTTTCTTTTTTCTTCAGTAGTCAGTGTCGGAGTTTCTGCGGTAGTTCCCAGTACGCATAGAAAATCTGTACCGTTCTGCACCTGATATTCTACCAGCTTTGAAAGTGTTTCATAATCTACACTTCCGTTTTCATTGAAGGGAGTTATCAATGCTACTCCCATTCCTTTTAATCTTCTCTGTATCATAAATAAGCTATATACACATTATTCGGTTACAAATGTAGAAATATTTTCTAATTTTTGCTTTAATTTTATCATTTTTTTCAGCCCGGAAGGTTTCTCTTTTATTTTAAGGGGGTTAAGTACTCAGGCATTTCAAGCTTGGTCAACTGGTCGGCTTGTCGGCTAAAAGTTCCAGAAATTCGTCTTCAGTCACGATGGGAATACCCAGTTTCTCTGCTTTTTCCAGCTTGCTGGGACCCATGTTATCGCCCGCCAAGATAAAACTGGTCTTTTTCGAGATGCTTCCCACATTCTTTCCTCCGTTCTTCTCAATCAGTTCTTTATATTCATCTCTTGAATGATGGGTAAATACGCCGCTGATTACGATGGATTTTCCCGAAAGCTTATCGGTATGTCCACTCAGATCTTCCTCTTCTCCCTGCATCTTCAATCCGGCATGACGCAGACGCTCTACCAGATTCCGGTTTTTGTCTTCTGAGAAATAAAGGCGGATGCTACGGGCTATTTTTTCACCGATTTCATCTACATGAATCAGTTCATCGAAAGTGGCACTCATCAACGCATCCATAGAGCGGAAAGCTTTTGCCAGTTTCTTTGCTACGGTTTCTCCTACGAAACGTATGCCCAATGCAAACAACACGCGTTCGTATGGCACCTGTTTCGAGTTTTCAATACCCTGAATGATGTTTTCGGCAGACTTTTCTCCCATCCGCTCAAGGCGGCAGATGTCTTCTGCCCGGAGGTTATATAAATCGGCCACATCGTGAATCAAACCCTCCTGATAAAACTGGTCGACGGTTTCCGGACCCAGCCCTTCAATGTTCATGGCACGGCGGCTGATGAAATGCTCTATCTTTCCCTTGATTTGAGGCGGACAGGAGGTTTCATTCGTACAATAATAGGCAGCCTCATCCTCATAGCGCACCAGCGGACTTCCACATTCCGGGCAATGGGTTATGAAGGTTACTTTTTCATTGTTCTCTGCACGCGATGCTACATCTACTCCGGTTATTTTGGGAATAATCTCTCCTCCCTTCTCTACATAAACCATGTCTCCCAGATGGAGATCTAACGATGCGATGATGTCTGCATTATGCAAGGATGCCCGCTTTACTACGGTTCCTGAAAGTTGCACGGGCTCCAGATTGGCAACGGGAGTTACGGCTCCGGTGCGCCCCACCTGATAAGTCACCTTGACCAGCTTAGTCAGTGCCTGCTCGGCTTGAAACTTATAGGCTATGGCCCATCGGGGTGATTTGGCCGTAAAGCCAAGGTTTTTCTGCTGGCGGAGTGAATTGACCTTTAGCACGATGCCGTCGGTAGCCACGGGCAGGTTTTTCCGTTCTACATCCCAGTAGTTGATGAAATCGAAAACTTCTTCCAGCGTACGTACCTTACGGGTGATATCCGAAATTTTGAATCCCCACTTTGCTGCCTCCTGCAGATTCTCATAATGTCCGTCGCAAGGCAGGTTCTCGCCTAACAGGTAATAAAGATAAGCGTCCAGCTTGCGGCTTGCCACGATGGATGAATTCTGCAATTTCAAGGTGCCCGATGCTGCATTTCTGGGGTTGGCAAAAAGAGGTTCCTCACGCAGCTCACGTTCCTTGTTCAGTGTTTCGAAAACATCCCACGGCATGAGAATCTCTCCTCTGATTTCAAACACGTCGGGATACCGGTCGCCATGAAGTATCAAAGGAATGGTACGGATGGTTTTTACGTTTTCCGTAACATCGTCGCCTTTCACCCCGTCGCCACGTGTTACTGCCCGCACCAGTTTGCCGTGTTCGTAGGTAAGCGAAATGGATGTTCCGTCGAACTTCATCTCACAACATATCTCAAATTCTTCATTGAGTGCTTTTCTTACCCGTTCATAAAATTCGGTCACTTCGCCTTCCGAGTAAGTATTGCCTAAGGAGAGCATGGGATATTTATGTTCAATCTGTGTAAAGTTCTTGTTGATGTCACTTCCCACGCGCATGGTAGGCGAGTTTTCATCGTAACACTCGGGGTGCTTGGCTTCCAGGTCTTGAAGTTCCCGCATAAGCTGGTCGAACTCCCGGTCGCTGATTTCGGGGGAATTAAGCACGTAATAATTATAATTGTGCGCGTGAAGTTCTTCACGCAATTGGTTGATTCTTTCTACTTCTGTCATGTGAATAAGCAAATGTTTCCCGCAAAAATAATAAAAATGTCCAAGCGAACGATGAGGGGCTCAGGAATATTCGTATTTTTGCATTCAAAATAGATTCAAGTTTTATATGAGAATAGACATTATAACGGTTTTGCCCGAAATGATTGAAGGTTTCTTCAACTGCTCTATCATGAGCCGGGCGCAAAAGAAAGGGATTGCGGAAATTCATATCCATAACTTACGTGATTATGCGTATGACCGCTACCGGAAAGTGGACGACTATCCGTTTGGCGGATGCGCCGGCATGGTGATGAAAATCGAACCGATTGACCGATGCATCTCTGCCTTGAAGGCCGAACGGCATTATGATGAAATAATCTTTACAACTCCCGACGGGGAACAGTTTGACCAGAAGATGGCCAACACGCTTTCGTTAAATCAAAACCTGATGATTCTTTGCGGACATTTCAAGGGCATCGATTATCGTATCAGGGAGCATTTCATTACCAAGGAAATCAGTATCGGCGACTATGTGTTGACCGGGGGTGAACTGGCGGCGGCCGTTATGGCTGATGCTATCGTGCGTATTATTCCGGGGGTTATCTCGGATGAACAGTCGGCTCTTTCTGATTCGTTCCAAGACAATCTGCTGGCTCCTCCTGTATATACACGCCCTGCTGAATATAACGGATGGAAAGTGCCCGATGTATTGCTTTCAGGGCATGAAGCAAAAATCCGCGAATGGGAGTTTCAGCAATCACTGGAACGGACGCAACGCTTGCGCCCAGACTTGCTTGAGGATAAGTAGGCGAGCAGACTCACTGGTGGAGGCGGTAAGTTGATGTCAGGGTATCCGTGCTCAGAGGAGGCGTGACAACGTGACAATTGTGACAAATGACAATAAGCCAAAAGAGAGAGACTGGAATCTTCTGTTCAGGATTGTTCAGATGAATCCAGTCTCTCTCTTTATCCGGAAGAGCCGGACGGATTTTCTTCGCCGGACGCTCCGTCTGGCATCGGCATCCGACCACCGGAAGCCGGGTTATAGCTTGTAAATATTTTTCAGACTTCCAGTGCGCCGATGATGTCACGCACAGAGCTATATCCATGGCGATTGAGGTAGTCATCAATTCCTTCTGCTACCTTAACCGTGATGGCGGGGTCGATAAAGTTGGCTGTACCAATCTGAATGGCCGAAGCACCCGCCAAAAGGAACTCAACGGCATCTTTCCAGTTCATGATACCTCCCAGCCCGATTACCGGAATGCTGACTGCTTTTGCCACTTGCCATACCATGCGCAAAGCAATCGGCTTTACAGCAGCTCCACTCATCCCTCCGGTAACGGTAGACAGAACAGGTTTACGCTTTTCGGCATCGATAGCCATACCCAGCAATGTATTGATGAGCGAAACACTGTCTGCTCCGGCTCCTTCTACGGCACGGGCTATCTCGGTAATATCGGTCACATTCGGCGAGAGTTTCACAATCAGTGTCTTGTCGTAAACCTTGCGCACGGCACTGACCACCTCACTTGCGCCATGGGCGGTGACTCCGAAAGCCATTCCTCCTTGCTTTACGTTCGGACAAGAGATGTTGAGCTCAATGGCTGGAATATTTTCAAGTTCGTTGATGATACGAGCTGTTTCAGTATAGTCTTCTATCTGAGAACCCGACACGTTGACAATCATGTTGGTCTGGATATCTTTGATTTGCGGGTAGATGTGTTCTGCAAAATAATGTACTCCCTTATTTTGCAGACCTACGGCGTTTAACATCCCCATAGGGGTTTCAGCCATACGTGGATAAGGATTTCCCTCACGGTGATGTAGCGTAGTACCTTTTACAATGATACCGCCTATCTTTTCCAAATCGACAAAGTCTTGAAACTCCAGACCATAGCCAAATGTACCCGATGCAGTCATCACCGGATTAGCCATTTCTAATTTACCGATATTTATACTTAAATCTGCCATAATAATTTCTTAATATTAAATACAGGACCTTCTTTACATACGCACACATGCCCCTCGTCGGTTTTCTCCACACAGCAGAGACAAGCACCCACACCACATGCCATCGTGTTTTCCAGTGAAACTTCGCACTCTGTATCGCTTTCTTTCGCATACTTGGCCACGGCAACCATCATGGGCTTGGGACCACAGGTGTAAATCATGTCAAACTTGTGGTCTTTTAATACGCTATGCATGGTTACATATCCCTTTTCACCCATGCTTCCATCTTCTGTGGTAACATAAACTTCACCTAATGAAGTGAATTGCTCCAGCTGCAACAAGTCGTTCTTTGAGCGTGCTCCTAACAGGAACGAGGGTTTACAGCCTCTCTTCAAAAGTGATTCGCCTAAATATAACATGGGGGCTGTACCTACACCGCCTCCGACAAGCAAGACCTTTTCTTCGGGGGTTTGAGGCATTGAGAATCCATTTCCTAAGGGAAGAACCACATTGAGCAAGTCTCCTTTTTCAAGTGTAGCCAATTTACGGGTTCCATCGCCAACGAGCTGAACCAAAAACCATACTTCGTTTTTTTCACGATCCACATAATTTATAGATATGGGACGACGCAAGAAGGTGGACGGAGAGTTATCTACGCGAATTTCAGCAAACTGCCCGGGAAGCATTTCCGGTAGAGGAGCTGACTGGGTTAATTTAAGAAGAACATAGTTTGCATGCAAACGGATGTTCTCTGTTACTTTTAAGTCTAAAATATATTTTTTCATATAAAATTAGGTAAATCCGTTTTCTTTGCAAAGATAGTGAAAGGTGAGAGCAGAGACAAAAAGAAAACTTGTTTTTCTGATTTTGGCTCTGCCGAACCGCATCCTATCTTCGTGTAACAAAGATAGTGAAAGGTGAGAGCAGTACCAAGGATAGACAAGTATATTCGGTTCAATGCTCAGGCTTAAAAGTCTGATATGTTCCGTTATCGAAGAAAATTCTTATTTCAGTAATTTTCGGAACAGGCTTTTCTATGTATCTAATCTCTTCTTTTATAGGAGCTTTGTCTATAAAAGAGGGGGTGCTTAAGGGATTCTCCTTGCGAAAATCATCGGCCGCTTGAATATTATCCGTGAATTTTGGATTCTCAGAGGCTTGCGAAAACAAATCTATACCCGAAACTACGGGAGCAGATTCTTCCATTTCTCCTTCTCCGTAAAGCAACCAGTTGATATTAACATACGGGCAAGCTTTATGTATGCGCATAACTACATCTAAACTTGGGTTATTGCGCCCGCTAAATATATGTGACAGGGAAGATGTAGAAATCCCTATTTTCTCAGCAAAGTCTGCATTTGAAAGCCCTTCTCTTTGCATTATTTGTATAATTCGTTCCTTCATTACAAATGTAATATCCATTTTTTCATCCGTTACAAAGGTAAGGGTTTATGTTGACAAACGCAAATTTACATTTACAAATATGTATGTCTACATATGTAAATGTCATTATCTACCTATTTACATATGTATGTAACAGGAAGCTATACATGTGTAAATCATGTTAAAGTAATACTTCGTATATTTCTTTTATATATATGGTTAACAAATATATAAGGAAACATTATATAAGAATAAAGCCCAGATGCGTATTTATCCAGCCAGCTATTTATATTTACCTTAACCATTCCTTTGCATTTAAGCTATATAATGTTGGGTATTAGGTAATACTAAGTATTTCTACCTTAAGTATTTATATACAATAACAAATGTAATTCGTATGAACAACATTTCTAAATGGAACTAAAAACAAACGTGCCGACACACTCGTATTTACATCTGTATAACACTTTCCATGTTTACATGTGTAACATCGAGTGGTGTTATTTACATATGTAATGATATACAAATGTAAAAACACACCTTTTATCCCCGTTTCTCCAGATTTCAAAATTTACGTCCCATTCTCCATTTACACGCAAATTTTCAATTCTCACGCATTACACAGAAACAGACCTAACCTCCCCCGATTTTGGAAATTCCATCTTACTTTGTTCATTCTTTCAATACTGCTGTTCATATAAGACGGGGAATCGGGCATACACTGAAAGATTCATAGACAAAAAAAACGCACCTCGTGGTTTTATCTATATAAAGAACCACAAGATGCGGAAATAAAAGAAAACTTTATGTATCAGTTCAGGCAGGAAACTGTCCACAAAACTGAAACCCGATTTAAACTTTCAGCGTTTCACGTCTCCGGACATTAATGCATTATAAAATAGATCAGCTCGCGCAGTAAATCCCCATCCGAGACAGAAGAATTCTTCACCCCCTTGGATTTGGCATCACACAAACGTATTTCCCCTATTATCTGCATAACCTTTACTCCCGAATATTTTTTCATGGCTGCCAGATAATCTTTCGCTTGCCACGGAGAACGCAAACCCAAGAACGATGCTATTTCCTGTTCTGACTTACCCGGTGCATAATAGGTAAGCATCAGATTGGAGAAAAAGCCAAACAATACGGCAAGCGTAACCTGCAAAGGATTATTCTTCATGTTATTGTTAAAGTATTTTACTATCAAGTTTGCCTTCAAAACATCCTTTGTTATTAATGCATTCCGGAGTTCAAAGTTATTGTAATCTTTACTGATGCCGATATTGCGTTCGATTTGCTCCGGTGTTATACGGCTGCATCCATCAGGAAGCGTAATGACAAGCTTCTCCAACTCCCCTGCCATTCTGTTCAAATCTGCCCCAACGAATTCAGCCATCATTTCCGAAGCCTTGGGCTCTATATCTACCCGCTTACGCTTGAGGTAAGAGGAAATAAATCCGGAAAGCTGCGCATCTTTTAATTTCTTCGACTCAAAAAGAATGCCTGCTTTTTCAATCTCTGCTGCCAATTTTTTCCGCCGGTCTAAGACACCGTGTTTATAACAGAACACCAAAATGGTTGACATCAATGGCTTCTGCAAATAATATGTCAGCTCATCGAGATTTTTTAAATTTTGAGCCTCCTTCACCATCACAATCTGATACTTCGACATCATCGGATAGCGCTTTGCCGAATTGATAATCGTTGCAATGTCCGTGTCAGCCCCGTAAAGTATCGTCAGATTAAACTCTTTTTCAGCCTCCGTCAATACCCTATCTGCTATGTATTCAGAGATGCGGTCAATATAATAATCTTCCTCGCCCATTAAAAAGTAGATGGGTACATACACCCCGTTTTTAACATCACGGACGATTTCTTCATAAGTAAAAACCTTTGTCATTTCAGTCTCTTATTACCAGTCAAATTTCAAGTGTTTTACGGTCTTCTTGGCATCAATAATCATCCGCAAAGCATCTATTCCGATTTCTACGTGTTCGTGTACAAATTTACGCGTTACCATAGAGTCGCTCTTTTCGGTTTTGACCCCTTCCGGAATCATCGGCTGATCAGAAACCAACAACAATGCACCTGTTGGAATATGATTGGCAAATCCTGTAGTAAACAACGTAGCGGTTTCCATATCTACAGCCATCGCCCGGGTCTTCAGAAGATAAGCTTTGAAAGCTTCGTCATGCTCCCATATACGACGGTTGGTGGTATAAACCGTTCCCGTCCAATAATCACGCGAATGGTCTCGGATAGCCGAAGACACTGCACGCTGAAGCATAAACGCCGGAAGTGCAGGAACTTCAGGCGGGTAATAATCGTTAGAAGTACCCTCACCTCGAATAGCCGCAATGGGAAGAATCAGGTCTCCAATCTGATTCTTTTTATCGATACCGCCGCATTTTCCCAAGAACAAACAAGCTTTTGGATTCACCGCACTGAGCAAGTCCATAATAATAGCCGCATTAGGACTTCCCATTCCAAAATTAATGATTGTAATTCCCTCGGCATGAGCTGAAATCATGTTTGCGTCACGCCCCAGCACAGGTACATTAAAGCGTTCAGCAAAAATCTCTACGTAATTATTGAAGTTTGTCAACAAGATATATTCACCGAAATCCTCTAAACTGCGCTTTGTGTATCGAGGTAACCAATTTGCTACAATTTCTTGCTTCGTTTTCATGATTTTTTGTATTTTTGTGAGAAAATTGATAGAACACCTGCGTTTATTCAACAAGTAAATATCCATCAGATATTCATATAAAATCTATTCATATAATTGCAAATGTACAAAATGTTAGCATTAAACCTACCACACTATCCTTACAAAATTAGAACGAAAGAAGAGAAATATTATATCTTCGATGTTTTAAGAAGAAAATATGTAAGCTTAACTCCAGAAGAGTGGGTGCGCCAGCATTTCATTCATTTTCTTATAAAACAAAAAGGGTACCCTCAAGGTTTACTTGCCAATGAAGTTCAAGTAAAACTCAACGGTACCCAAAAGCGATGTGATACGGTATTATACAACCGTGATTTAACCGCACGTATGATTATCGAATACAAAGCGCCGAAAGTCGAAATAACTCAGGCTGTTTTTGATCAGATTACGCGTTATAACATGACCTTGAAAGTTGAATATTTAGTTGTAAGCAATGGTATAAACCACTATTGCTGCCATATAGATTATGGTAAAAATAGTTATACATTTTTAAAGGAAATTCCAAGCTATAACGAATTGTAAAAAACTGAATACAAGATAGTAAAACCACCATCTCCCCCATCGCATCTACAAGAATATTACAAACTTTTTCCTATGCAGTAATAGCCAATTCCCAAATCGTGCAACTCTTTCTCGTCATAGATGTTGCGCCCGTCAAAAATAACGGCACGTTTCATCGTACGCAGAAGGACTTTCCATGAAGGCAAGCGGAATTCTTTCCATTCTGTTACCAGCAAAAGGGCATCTGCATCCAGAAGGGCATCATACATATCATGCGCATAATAAACCGAATCGCCCACACGCCGCTTAGCCTCCTCCATTGATGCAGGATCGTAAACACGAATATTGCAACCGGCTTCTTGTAATTTACGGATTAAAATCAGAGAAGGAGCCTCACGCATATCGTCGGTTTCAGGCTTGAATGCCAAGCCCCAAAGCGCAATCGTCTTTCCTTTCAAGCATCCGCCGTAATAAGTCGAGAGCTTGCGGAACAAGATGTCTTTCTGGTCTTCATTTACGGCTTCAACCATTTTCAGCACCCGCATGGAATACCCGTGCTCTTCTGCCGTTTTAATCAAAGCCTTCACATCTTTTGGAAAACAAGAGCCACCATACCCGCAGCCCGGATAAAGGAACTTGCGCCCAATGCGGGTATCCGAACCTATACCTGCACGCACCATATTTACATCCGCTCCCACACGCTCACACAGATTGGCTATATCATTCATAAAGCTGATGCGAGTAGCCAACATGGAATTGGCCGCATATTTCGTCATTTCCGCCGAAGGAATATCCATAAAGATAACCCGGAAATTATTCAGAAGGAAGGGACGGTAAAGCTTGGTCATTAATTGCTTCGCCCGTTCAGATTCCACTCCCACCACCACTCTATCGGGGGTCATAAAATCATTAATTGCATTCCCCTCTTTCAGGAATTCCGGATTCGACGCTACATCAAAATCAATATCCACCCCGCGCCGGCTGAGCTCTTCATGGATAACGGCTTTAACTTTTTTTGCCGTGCCTACAGGAACGGTACTTTTGGTAACAACTAAAACATAACGGTTCATACATGAGCCGATGGTCCGTGCCACATCCAGTACATACTGCAAGTCGGCACTTCCGTCTTCATTGGGAGGAGTTCCCACCGCACTGAATACGATAGACACTTCATCCAAATATTCCTCAAGCGATGTGGCAAAGCGCAAGCGTCCGGCTCTTACGTTACGTTGCACCATATCTTCCAGTCCCGGTTCATAAATGGGTATGACACCCTGTTGTAAAGCCTCAATCTTACATGCATTTGTGTCAATGCAAATAACATTAGCACCTGTCTCCGCAAAACAAGTTCCTGTAACCAGGCCTACATATCCGGTTCCTACGATTGCTATATTCATTTTTACCTATTCTATTGTTGGTTTCTCTTTGCAAAAGTATAACAAAAAGTTTGAATACTTAAACCGAAAGCCATCCGTTTTGCCAAGCAACGGTAAAAATCATCTGGAAAACGTCTTTCTCTTAACGACTCATAATGACACGAATTTCAGATTTCGACTTACATCCAAGCAAAGATTGCCGATATTTACCCTATTGAAGACTCATTTTTCATAAAAACACAATAAAGGTTTCGAAAATATCTCACCAAAAGCAAGCGAGGTCATAGAAAAAATCGTAAATTTGCATCATGATTGAATTAGCAAAACATATCGAAGTCTTGTTGCTGGAGAATGATTGTGTCATTGTTCCGGGGCTGGGTGGATTCATCGCTCATAACCGCCCGGCATGTATCGCCGGCACAGACGGTAAATTTATCCCGCCCATGCGTACCATCGGCTTTAATCCGCAGCTCATAATGAACGACGGACTTTTGGTGCAATCATACATGCAAGCTTATAGTACCGACTTTCCTGACGCAACACGAAAGATAGAAAGGGTAGTAGAAAACTTAAAAGATGAGCTTTACCGTGAGGGTCAGGTTCAACTAAATCGTATAGGAACCATTTATTATAACATGAGTGGCATATATGAGTTTGAGCCCGGAAACCAAGCTTGCTTCACACCCTGTTTATACGGACTGGAGAACTTTACATTCCCTCTTTTAACAGAGCAGGTAACACATAAAGCGGTGGAACCGGAGCGAAGGGAAGCCATGTTTATTCCCAGAAGGAAGAAGCATCTTATTCGTCAAAGATGGATACGAAATGCCGTTACTGCTGCGGCAACCATCCTCTTGTTTTTCATACTTTCTATCCCGGTAGAAAATACCTATATTGATGAGGCTAACTACGCCTCATTGGGCAATGCCGGAATGTTTGAAGCAATCAGACACCAGTCTGTTACCACATGGTCTGTAAATCAAGAAAAAACTCAAAAGACACCCCAAAGAGTTCGTAACAACATCAATACGCTTAAACCAACTACTGTAAGAACCGAAAAAGTTCTGTTGGAAAAACAGCCCGAAGCTGTTGCAAAAAAGGAAGTAAAAACAACGCATGTATCTCCAGAACCAAAGGTGCCAACCACTCAAACTGCCCCCCAAAACAGACAAAAGGGAGCCTATATCATTGTAGCCAGTTTGGCCAGCCAAGCAGATGCCGACCGCGAATTAAAGCTTTTCGTGAAGCAAGGCTATAAGAATACCCAGATTCTGGAATCGGAAGGACGCTACCGTATCGCTTTACAACATTATAGCAACGTCAATGAAGCTTATCGAAAGGTAAGTGAACTGAGAAAAGATGATCGATTTAAAAATGCGTGGGTATTTACCACTAAATAAAAACCTCATTTTTCATGAAAAGAGTCAGATGTCCGAAGTGTGACAATTACATTCAATTTGATGAAACAAAATATGAAGCAGGACAATCCCTGGTTTTTATCTGTGACAATTGCAAAAAACAGTTTGGAATCCGATTGGGAAAAGCCAAGTTAAACGCAGCCAATCAACGCGAAGAAGTCATTGACGAAAAAGAAGGGGTCAAAGACTTTGGTAACGTTGTGGTCATTGAAAACACCTTTGCCTACAAGCAAGTATTGCCTTTGCAGGAAGGAGACAATTTGATAGGCCGCCGTTGCAAAGGTACAGACGTAGAAATTCCGGTTGAAACCAATGACCCCAGCATGGACCGCCGCCATTGTATCATCAATGTGAAACGGGATAAACAAGGAAAAATAATCTACACGCTACGTGATAACAACAGTATTACAGGAACCTTCTTAATGAATGAAATCTTGGGTCCTAAAGACCGGGTTCGTATAGAAGAAGGAGCCATTATCACTTTAGGTGCAACCACCTTGATTCTGAGAGCAGCCGAGTAAACTCAACCTAATGCTTTTTCTGCTCTACATAGAGTAGCCTGAACCTCGGTTAGGCAGTTCTAAAACGACTTAGCAAAATGAATCTCTGTCCATACATCATCCTGCATGAGATATACAGATATTCAATACATATATAAAATAGGATAACTAATAACAAAAACTTCTTTATTTTTTATGGCTTTTACAAACAACGTAATGATTGTCCGGCACAAATTGCTGGAGAACCTTGTTGCCTTATGGAAGGAAAACCAACTCGTAGAAAAAATTGACCGCGTTCCTCTGGAATTCAGCCCACGCCGTTCACAACCCGTAGGAAGATGCTGTATCCATAAAGAGCGCGCTGTTACAAAATATAAATCACTTCCTCTGCTGGGATGGGACATGTCGGATGAAACAGACGAACTTACTCCCCTTTCAGAATATGCTCGCAAAGCATTGGAGCGCCGTGGCAAGATTAAGGAAAACATTTTATGTGTAATCGATGAGGCTTGCTCATCTTGTGTACAGGTTAACTATGAGGTTAGTAACCTTTGCCGTGGATGTGTGGCACGTAGCTGCTACATGAACTGTCCGAAAGGAGCTATCCATTTCGACAAAAAGACCGGACAGGCCCGCATTGACCATGACACCTGTATTAGTTGCGGTATCTGCCATAAAAGTTGTCCGTATCACGCCATTGTTTATATTCCCGTTCCATGCGAAGAAGCATGTCCGGTAAAAGCAATCAGCAAGGATGAACATTACATCGAACATATTGATGAGAATAAATGTATCTATTGCGGAAAATGTCTGAATGCTTGTCCTTTTGGAGCTATTTTCGAAATCTCTCAAGTATTCGACATCTTAGAAGCAATCCGTGCCGGTGAAGAAGTGGTAGCTATCCCTGCTCCTTCTATCTTGGGTCAGTTCAAAGCCAGCATCGAGCAAGTATATGGTGCACTGAAGGAAGTAGGATTCAAGGATGTGATTGAAGTAGCCGAAGGCGCCATGCAGACCACCAGCAACGAAGGACATGAGCTACTTGAGAAACTGGAAGAAGGCCAGAAATTCATGACTACCTCTTGCTGCCCTTCATACATCGAACTGGTTAACAAACACATTCCTGACATGAAGAAATACGTTTCAGGAACCGGTTCCCCCATGTATTACGCTTCACGCATTGCCAAACAGAAATATCCTAATGCCAAAGTGGTATTCATCGGCCCGTGTATTGCCAAACGCAAGGAGGCACAACGTGATGAATGCGTAGATTATGTGATGACTTTTGAGGAGCTTCATCCTGTATTCCGAGGATTAGGCATCGAACTGGAACAGACAAACCCATATAAAGTGGCTTATGAATCAGTTCGCGAAGCGCATGGATTTGCTCAGGCTGGAGGCGTGGCAGGAGCAGTTAAAGCCTACCTGGGTCCTAAAGCGGCCAATATCAAAATGCTTCAATTCTCTGATTTCAACAAGAAGAACATTGGAGTACTTCGTGCTTATGCCAAGACCGGAAAAGTAGATGCTCAGTTTATTGAAATGATGGCTTGTGAAGGAGGATGCGTAACAGGTCCCAGCACCCATAACGACTCCATGTCTGGAAAACGTCAACTAAACCAAGACCTTTTGAAGCGTACGTTGACATACGAAAACGAAGAATGAAACCTGTTTTCTCTACGAGAAATTTAATAGAGCGCCTTCATCGGGAGCAAACACTTGCCCCCGATGAATTGCGCTATCTTTTAAGCGAAACCACCCCAGAAGATTTAGCGTTCATCCAAGCGAAAGCCAGAGAAGTAGCTCAATCTCGGTTCGGAAACCGTATCTACATCCGTGGGCTGATTGAAATAGGAAACTGCTGCCGGAACGATTGCTACTATTGCGGTATCCGGCGAAGCAACCGAAATATTACCCGCTATCGTTTAGATGAGGAAACCATCCTTGCTTGTTGTTCTGAAGGATATGATTTGGGATTCCGCACGTTCGTCTTGCAAGGCGGAGAAGACAATTATATGACCGACGACCGGGTAACAAGTATCCTATCAGCTATCCGCAAGAAATTTCCCGATGTGGCAATTACGCTTTCTTTGGGAGAACGAGCAACCCAATCTTACGAACAGTTTTTCAAGGCAGGAGCAAACCGCTATCTGCTCAGGCATGAAACACACCATCCTGACCATTACCGGATTCTGCATCCAGCGCCTTTATCAATAGCCAACCGTCTGCGATGCCTGGATGACTTAAAGGCAATCGGGTTTCAAACCGGAACAGGCATTATGGTAGGCAGCCCCGGACAGACTATCGACCATTTAGTGGAAGATATTCTTTTTATCAAAGCATTTCGTCCGCAAATGATTGGCATCGGTCCGTTCCTTCCTCACCATGAAACTCCTTTTGCGAAAGCAACTCCGGGAAGCATGGAACAAACACTATTGTTACTCTCGATCTTCCGTTTGATGCACCCTGCTGCGTTGATACCATCGACTACAGCACTTGCCACGTTGGCTCCCGACGGACGCGAACGAGGCATTCTTTCCGGAGCAAACGTAGTGATGCCCAATTTGTCTCCACCCCATCAGCGAAGCAACTATGCTCTTTACGACAACAAAGCCTCCATGGGAGCAGAAGCAGCAGAAGGACTAAAATTATTAGAACAAAAGTTAAATTCTATCGGTTATACCATAGATAAAAGTCGAGGAGATTACATCAATGTATAAAATAGATTCATCAAAAGCTGAAGAGTTTATCTGTCATGAAGAAATTCTGGACGCCCTTGATTACGCCCAGAAAAACCGCAACAACCATGCACTGATTCGTGAACTGATAGAAAAGGCACGGACCTGTAAAGGATTAAATCACCGTGAAGCAGCTGTTCTCTTAGAGTGTGAAGATGCAGACTTATTGGAAGAAATCTATGCACTTGCCCGTGAAATCAAACAGAAGTTCTACGGGAACCGCATCGTTATGTTTGCCCCACTCTACTTATCAAACTATTGCGTCAACAGTTGTACTTATTGCCCGTATCATGTCAAGAATAAAACAATCGCCCGAAAGAAACTTTCGCAGGATGAAATCCGTCAGGAAGTAATTTCTTTACAGGATATGGGACATAAACGCCTTGCGCTTGAAGCTGGAGAAGACCCACTTCATAATCCGATAGAGTATATTCTGGAGTCTATCAAAACCATTTATGGTATCAAGCATAAAAACGGAGCTATCCGCCGTGTCAATGTGAATATCGCGGCAACTTCCGTAGAAAATTATAAACGCCTGCATGATGCCGGCATCGGAACCTATATTCTTTTTCAGGAAACCTATCATAAAGAGAATTATGAGAGGTTACATCCCAGAGGTCCTAAAAGCAATTATGCCTACCACACCGAAGCCATGGACCGCGCCATGCAAGGAGGCATTGACGATGTAGGAATAGGTGTATTATTTGGGCTAAACACCTATCGATATGATTTTGTAGGACTGCTCATGCATGCCGAACACTTAGAGGCTACTTATGGAGTTGGACCGCATACCATCAGCGTGCCTCGCATCTGTCCTGCCGATGATATTGATACAGCAACTTTCGAAAATGCCATCTCCGATGAAGTTTTTCAGAAAATCGTTGCTGTAACGCGCATCAGCGTACCCTATACCGGCATGATTATTTCCACTCGCGAGTCACAACGCTCTCGCGAAAAAGTTCTGGAACTCGGTGTGTCTCAGCTGAGCGGAGGTTCACGCACCACAGTAGGAGGCTATGCCCACCCCGAACTTCCGGAGGAAAACTCAGCCCAATTTGACATCAGCGACAACCGTACACTCGATGAAATCGTAGCTTGGCTGCTCCGGTTAGGATACGTTCCCAGCTTCTGTACCGCATGTTATCGTGAAGGACGAACCGGCGACCGTTTTATGTCTCTGGTCAAGACTGGACAGATTGCGAATTGCTGTGCCCCCAATGCACTCATGACGCTCAAGGAGTACCTGGAAGACTATGCCTCGCCCGAAACGCGTGCATTAGCTTCCGAGATGATTGAAAAAGAAATAGAGAAGACTCCAAACCCTGCTATCCGCCGCCGTGCATTAGAAAACCTAAAACGCATTGCAGAAGGAAAACGGGACTTCAGATTTTAAAAAAAAGAAGCTTATGAATGAGACTCCTCGTTCCGAACGTTTCCATATCGGCTTGTTCGGAAAAAGAAATAGTGGAAAATCATCGTTAATCAATGCACTGACCGGACAAGAAGTAGCCGTAGTATCCCCTATTTCGGGCACTACCACCGATCCGGTTTACAAAGCAATGGAGTTGCCCGGCATCGGTCCCTGCGTATTTATTGATACCGCCGGATTTGATGACGAGGGAGCATTAGGCGAGTTACGCGTAAAAAAGACCATGCAAGTCATCGAACGCACAGATATTGCCTTAATGGTTTGTACCGATGAATCGATTGACGAAGAGTTGTTTTGGAGCGAACGCTTAAAAGAAAAACAGATACCCGTTATCTGGATTATCAACAAAAGCGATTCGCTACATCAGGGAGAAATGTTGCTGCGCTGCCTTGAGAAGAAATGCGGACAGGTTCCTTTATTGGTAAGCGCCTCTACACGGAAAGGAATGGAAGACATCCGCCGAGCCATCAGCAATAAATTACCCGATGAAACCATGAGCCAAGGCATTGTAGGTAAATTGGTTCATGAAAATGATACCGTGATGCTTGTCATGCCTCAAGACAAGCAAGCCCCTAAAGGAAGGCTTATTTTGCCTCAGGTGCAGACCATCCGTGAGTTACTCGACCGCAAATGCTTGGTTCTGAGCTGTACGACAGAGCAAATTGAGCCGATGCTTCAGATTCTGAAATCTCCTCCCAAGCTCATTATCACCGATTCACAGGTATTCCATGCGGTCTATGAAAAAAAGCCGGAAGGAAGCAAACTGACCTCCTTTTCTGTCTTGTTTGCCCAATACAAGGGAGATATTGACTACTATATTGAAGGAGCAAACGCCATCAGCAACCTTACGGAAGATTCGCGGGTACTCATCGCTGAGGCATGTACCCATGCACCCCTCACAGAGGATATTGGCAGAGTCAAGATTCCTGCTATGCTTCGCAAAAGAATTGGTACCGGCTTAACCATCGACTTCGTTTCGGGCACAGATTTCCCAGAAGATCTCCATGCCTATCAGTTGATTATCCACTGCGGGGCATGTATGTTTAACCGAAAGTACGTTTTAAACCGCATTTCCGCAGCTCGCTCTCAAGGCATCCCCATGACGAATTATGGTGTAGCTATCGCTTACCTTACAGGAATATTAGATAAAATTGATTACTAAGTGATAAAATAAAAACGAGCCGCATAATGTCGGCTCGTTTTTATTTTAAATCGATATCTTCATCAGAAACAGATTTTTAAAATCTTGCTTTCCAATCCATGTAAATTGAGTTCAACAGGCTTATCAGGAGTAAAGCTGATTTCCTCTGTTCCTCCATTTAAAACATCCTTAGCTTCACATCTTTCTATTGCCGGCATCTGTAAATAATCGAATGCATGTTGCGGCAAGTTCACAGCAACCTGCATATCCGTTTCACCGAAATTGACAACAAACAGCAGTACTTCATTGGCATATTTCCGCAAAAAAGCATATTGTTTATGCTCATTCATCTGCCATCCATTCAGATTTACATACATCAAATCAAAGAATTCCCCCTTCGAGATAGCCGCTTCTTCCCGGCAAAGTCTCAAAACTTTTTGGTAAAAATACTGTACTTCTTTTTCCTTCTTTGTAAGCTGATGACCATTAAACCTTCCATGATTACTCCATCGCCTGATACTATCCACACTCCAGTAGTCAAAGATAGTGGTACGTCCATCCCGTCCGCTAAATCCTTCACAGTCCATGCCCGGCTCCCCAAGCTCCTGACCGAAGTAAATCATCATCGGGTTCGTATTCATACAGGCAGAAATCACCAAAGCCGGAAATGCCTTAAACGGATTACCCGCAAAGAAATCGGAAGCAATGCGCTGCTCATCATGGTTTTCAAGGAAGTTCAGCATATGTTCCTGAATATCATTCACTCCCTGCCAGCACGAAGTAATAGCTGTAGCCGAGGTAAATCCACACGTTATTCCACGTAACGTATCATACAGTCCCACCTTATCATATAGATAATCAAAGTGACCATTAAAGATATAGTTCCGATATTCATTCGGATTATAAACTTCAGCTATAAAAATCAGTTCCGGATAAGCCTCCTTAACTTGAGGAATTGCCCATCCCCAAAATTCACAAGGCACCATTTCTGCCATATCACACCGGAAACCGTCAACACCTTTACCAGCCCAAAACAAGAGAATATCCCGCATTTTAATCCAGGTATCAGGTGTCGGGTCGAAGTGGCACCCGGTATTATTGATATAATCAACTCCGTAATTTAATTTTACAGTCTCATACCAGTCATTCACATTCGGATACGCGTCAAAGCGATTGTTTCCTGTAGCCTTGGCAGGATTTTCCGTATAGTATCCTTGCACCTTATCATACAAATCAATACTTCCCCCCAAAGTCTGCCCAGGAATATAATAAAAGTTATTGGCTGGACTAAACGCCCTATCCTGCCGGTCGTTTTCGCCCAAATCAGCCACTCCCTCCGGACGGGCAATCGAATGATATTGACGAGCCACATGATTAGGAACAAAATCAATGATCACTTTCAGTCCCTCCTTTTGTGTCCGTTTAACCAGCGCTTCAAACTCCTCCATTCTTTTCTCCGGGTGAACCGCCAAGTCAGGATCTATGTCATAATAATCCTTGATGGCATAGGGTGAACCCGCCTTCCCTTTCACCACAGCCGGATGATCTTGTGGAATACCATAGGCACTATAATCAGTTTGAGTGGCATGGGCAATGACCCCCGTGTACCAAATATGAGTGGCTCCTAATTTCTTTATTTCATGCAAAGCCTGCTTGGTAATATCATCCATTTTACCGCAGCCGTTCGTATGAATATCCCCGTTTTGCTGGCAGCAGACCGACCGATTTCCAAACAAGCGAGTGAATATCTGATAAATAATCATTTTTGCATCCCTATCCATAGCTATCCTAATTTATTTGACAAATGAATACGCTGAAAAGGCACAGAAGAACAGAAACTGATTTACCCAAACAAGAACAGTTCTATACCTCTGTGCCTTCAACAAGTCTATTTCTCAATTCATGTTACATTCTATTACAAAATGCCATGCGCATTCGCCTCTTTGTTCACCTTCTTAATCAGTCCTTGAAGCACAGCGCCCGGTCCACATTCAGTAAAGTCGTCTGCACCATCTGCAATCATATTTTGTACGATCTGAGTCCAGCGCACCGATGCCGTCAGCTGAGCCACCAAGTTCGATTTGATTTCAGCCGGATCAGTATGCGGTTTCGCATCCACATTCTGATAAATCGGGCATTTAGGAGTATGAAACTCCGTAGCACTGATAGCCGCTTCCAGTTCCACCTTTGCAGGATCCATTAACGGAGAATGGAATGCACCGCCTACCTTCAGCGGAAGAGCACGTTTCGCTCCAGCTGCTTTCATCAGTTCACAGGCTTTATTAATACCCTCAATAGAACCCGAAATCACAATCTGTCCCGGACAGTTGTAGTTAGCTGCAACACAAACTTCTCCTTCAGCAGATACAGAAGCACAAATCTCTTCCACTTTTTCATCAGGCAACGCAATGATAGCAGCCATTGTAGAAGGCTGAGCTTCACAAGCTTTCTGCATCGCCATTGCGCGAGCATAAACCAGTTTCAATCCGTCTTCAAACGACAAAGCTCCAGCAGCGACTAAAGCCGAGAACTCACCCAAAGAATGTCCGGCAGTCATTTCAGGCTGGAATGCCTCTCCCATACATAAAGCGGAAATAACCGAATGGAGGAAAACAGCAGGTTGAGTAACCTTAGTCTGACGCAAATCTTCATCCGTTCCTTCAAACATAATATCTGTAATACGATAACCTAAAATATCGTTTGCTTTTTCAAATAATTCTTTCGCAAGAGGAGAATTCTCATACAGGTCTTTACCCATTCCTACGAACTGGGCACCCTGTCCAGGGAATACAAATGCTTTCATAATTTTATTATTATAGTGTTAAGTTCATATTACAAAGGTAATCATTCTTTCGAAAAATCAGCATACGTCTGATAAAAAACTCATTTTTAGTCCTCAAACGTATGCATTACAACCGGTGAATGAAAATGATTCAGCGGTCCGTGACCTGCTCCAATTAACACATCACTTCCTGAAACAATTCCTCTGAAAACATACTCCTTGGCCTTCTCTATCGCACTGACAACCGACTCACCCAAAGCCAGGTAAGTAGCAATGGCAGAAGAAAGTGTACATCCAGTTCCGTGTGTATTCCGGCTGTCAATCTTCGGTGCAGAGAATCGGTATGCTTCAGTTTCTCCCGCTATCTGAAGAACATCACACATACCTCCTCCAGCCAAATGTCCACCCTTAACCAACACAGCCCGGCTACCGAATACAAGCAACTCAGAAGCTGCTTGTTCCATATCCGGAACCGTTGTTACCTTTCTTTTCACCAACACCTCCGCCTCACTCAGATTAGGCGTTATAAGGGTAGCCAAAGGCATCAGCAGAGAAATCAAGGCTTCAATGGCACTGTCTTCAATCAACTTGCACCCACTGGTAGAGACCATAACCGGATCAAGCACCACAAACTCCGGACGGAAAACGCGCAATGCCTCGGCTATAACTTTCACAATTTCCACATCGTTAATCATTCCTATCTTCACAGCACGCGGATGGATATCCGTCATAACAGCTTCTATCTGCCCTTTTACATAATGGGCCGGAACTGGATGGATATCAGTAACGCCACACGTATTTTGTACCGTAATGGCTGTAATTGCACTGGAAGCATAGGCACCTAAAGCAGATATCGTCTTGATATCCGCTTGAATGCCTGCCCCTCCGCTACAGTCGGAACCGGCAATCGTCAATACACAAGGATATGTCTTCATACCTGTTTGATTTATCTTTTCAGCAGACCAATTTTAAGATTCAGTTTAAAATAATAAACTCCGTTTTCACGCTCCAGATAGCCATACTTATCTTTTTCGGTTGACCCTTTCTCCAAGCGGGTATTCCGGTACAAGAAATCAGCAAAATCCTGACGGAACGCACGCTGATAACAAAGCACTTCACCACTACCTGTAACAAACAAGAATCCAGCTATGGCCCCTTCCGTTCCGTTATAAAGTTTGGCAGGACGCATACCTAAAGCCAAAGCCATCAGCAATTCTTTAATCTTATATTCATAGAATCCATGCTTGTTAATCAGTTCATCTTTTATTTTCAAAGGATTCAACTTCTTGATTTCTTCTGTCAGGTCAGCCACTTTCGTTATATCATCCAGCCACATCAGACGGGCCATCTCCGCCAGCAGACGTCCCATATGAAGATCAATCATCGACAAGTTACTTCGGAAAATCTTATCAGCCACATCACTGTATTTCAAAACACCGCCCAGGCGTTCTATCATCAGCATTCGGCTGATTACATCATCTTCCTCCCCCTCTGCATTGATTTTGTTGACGGTAGGAGTTGCAAATTTCACCCCTGTCTGTTCAAACTTAAAATTAGCAGAGCGACCGCCATCGAGCAAAGGGAACATCATACCCAGACGTGAGCGAACACAGAAGCCCGTCAATGGAGCATCTTTCGTGTAAAAAGCCACACTAAAATCGGTCCGGTCATCCGTCTTTGCCTCCAAGTCAAAAATAGCCACCTCATCCAAGAACTCTTCTACCCCGTCAGGAGAAGTAACATCATCCTCACGGGTAGAGCGGATGCCTTCCAAAATCAGATCTGCCACCGTAGCAAAATCTTCACGGGGCACAACCTTGTCAATCGACTCTCCAGTGATATGAATATTTTCCTTTTCTATGATATAACGGCGAGTACCATCGTGTTCCTCGCGCTGAACCAAAGCTACCGGAATGCAATTATCCTCATTGCGCTTCACATCCGGCGTTCCGGCATACACATAACCATCAGCCAACAGCCGGAAGAACGCATACAATTCTCCCCATTCTCTTTTCGTTGCTTCAAAAGCCATAACTATTTTGTATCTATTTTTTAAGACAATTAATTTTCAAACTCTATTTTTCCAAAGAACTCAGGACAGTGGAACTGAGGCTTTGGCAACTGAATCGGACTCCATGAAAGGAAATGAGGCGTTTGCAACAGGTCGCCACACTTATAGAAATTGGCACGCATCACCTTCCCGCTAAAATCCTTTATATTATGTCTAAAGAAGGTAGAAACAGGAATAATCAAAGCCAGTTCCCAATGACATTCCCCGATGCGTTCCTCGAAAGGCTCAGTTCCCAGCGAAGCCCAGCGTTGCACTTGCTTCAAAACCTGTTCCGGAGCCGAAGGGCGATCACCCTTTGCACCGCCATGTAACAATAATTTACCCGAACAGTTACATTCAAAATTATAATAGTTTCCTTCTTCAGCCGGCTGGACGAAGAATTCACAGCAAGCATCCTCCCATACTCTGCCATCATCGTGCTCAGCCACAGCACGCACACTGGCTTCTGTCACACGGTAATGTATCAACAAGCGGTCTCCCGTATGTGCTACCCTGAATTTCACATCCGGAACATACGGATAAGCCTCCCAGTTTACCACATCAATTTTCTGCCACTCTATTTTCTCATGCTCCATGCATTCCGGCACCTGAACAGCTGCCATATCAGGAACTGCATAAATTCGTTTTATCTTCAACTCTTTCATTGTCTATTCTTCTAATTATCTTCATTGCTACGATTCTGTAAAGAATCATTAATTTTTCACTAACCGCTGTGGAGAACCATGCCAGGAACAACCTAAACAAAAAACTTCGCTTATATCAAACCCGTCAAGCGACTCATCCGGATACTTGGGAACCACTTCCCCTTCTGCCGTAACATAAATCAAACGCCGCTCTCCTTTCTCGTTCTTTACATACAGTGCTGCTATTTTACACTGAGGACAAAGTTTCTTTTTCATGTTAAAATCCATTTAGTTATAAAGAAAGAACAAATATACAGTATTTTCATCCAACATACAACACTTGCTTTGTTTCATTTCAGTTCCCCGTACTTGCAACCCGGTTGTTAACTTGCTGCAAGCCTTACAATCAATC
>URDR01000038.1 GCA_900546645.1 uncultured Bacteroides sp.
ATTTGGAAACCTACCATAGAAATATGATAAGGCGCTGGGTGCTTAGCCTACACAAGACGGCAAGAAAGTTTTGGGCAAGTGTCGGCGTGGTGACACAGGAGATACAGGACATCATCGGCAGCGAAATCGTAAAAGAGGCCATTATCAACAACTCCGATGTGGTGATGCTTCTTGACCAAAGCAAGTTCAAGGAACGCTTCGACAACATCAAGGCTATTCTCGGACTGACGGAAACGGACTGCAAGAAAATCTTTACCATTAACCGACTGGAGAACAAGGAAGGACGCAGTTTCTTCCGGGAAGTATTCATCAGGCGTGGTACGACCAGCGAAGTCTATGGCGTGGAGGAACCGAGGGAATGCTACATGACTTACACCACCGAACGGGCGGAAAAAGAAGCGTTGAAACTCTACAAGGCAGAACTGAAATGCAGCCATCAAGAAGCTACGGAAGCCTATTGCCGAGACTGGAAACGGTCGGGTATTGAAAAATCGCTGCCTTTTGCACAAATGGTAAATAAGGCAGGCAAAGTATTGAACCTGAAAGAAAAACAATTCTAAAATCATATTATCATGCAAGAAGAAAAATTTATCAGCGAGTTTTGGAAATCCAACGAACGTAGCAATTTCTCCAAGGAAGCAACGGTACTGTTCTTCTACCTTATTTATATTTGGAAGAACGAGAACAAACCAGAAAAGTTCTATGTGCATCCGGCGAGCCTGCTTTGCAAGGTACGCGGATTTACCGTAAAAGATGTGCTGTCAGCCAGCAAGGAACTGCAAGAGCGGAACTACATCAGCTTCACGGCACCGGAAAAGGACTGGTGTTCGGGGGAATACAGCCTGTGTATGGAACGAGCAGGACAAGGGAAAGAGATAACGGCTAACGGCAAATAACCCCTTCCCCCCCCACCTCGCCATGTATAGAATCCTATTGCTTCTGACCTTAGCCTGCACCTTTGTCTTTCCAACAAGGGCGCAGTACGTGCGTGTAAACTACGACAAGAAAACGGTGGCCGCCATGGTCGCCGCCTATGGGACGGAAACGGTGGCTGAAGCCTACTACAATGAGCAGGTGAAAGCCATACTGGAACGGTACAACGCCGCCGAAATCGCCGCCGCCGGAATTTTTACATCCAAATTCCTTGACCGCAAGGGATTGACGGAACTAGGTATCTGGAGCAGCCACACGGAGAACCAATACTACCGGAGGATTTACCACCTGGTAAGTGTCAAAATCATGCCGAAGATATGGACGGTAGCCGGGATGATGCTCCGCTCGCCCCAGACCGCCCTTTATTGGGGAAGCTACCTGATGAAAATCTGCACGGAAGTGAAAACGCTCTGTATGCAGTTTGAGTCGGTAGTGACCAATGGCAGCCTGTCGTTCAGCGACATCGCTTTCCTGCAACTGAATCCGCAGGTGGCCTCGCTGTTCACCCTGTCGGAGAATGGCGGTATCGACTGGGAAACCTTCCTTGACGATTTGGGCGACGTTCCGCACCACTTCACCAAAGAGAACCTAAAGGCTGACTTGGACAAGCTCTATAACATGGGGGTGAGTATCGCCACTGCCGGTACGGAGAACTTAAGCGGACGTATCTTGGGAGAGAGCAGTTTCCACGACCTGTTGCAAGGAAACGTGACTGCCATTGCCCACGCCGTGGAAAACAGCTACGACCTGTACCAAAGCCTTGACAATTCGGTAGGTAGCACGTTACTCTCCTTAGTCGGAGGACCGGAGAACGTAGCCGGGCTGTTCCAACTCGACAATTACAATCTGACGGCGTGGATGACCGATTACCTGCGTGAGACGATGGGGCAATACTATACCCAACGGTGGTACATTTACCGCAAGGATGCCGGCCAGGAGGTGCTTTGCGACTACTCCCCTGCCACAGACGACAACAGCGTAATCAATGGTGGGGAATGGGCACGCTTCAATACTTCCGATGCCAACTTTTACCCGAATACCGCCCAGACCGAACAGGTGCTTAGCAATTCGGAACGATATGCCGGATGGTCAAGGGCGCAGGTGGAACAACTGAACCGCCGAAACGACGGAAACACTTACAGTATCAGCTATTACCGCTCCAGTTATATCATATCCAAAGGAGGCAAGCAGACTAAGAAAGCCTATGCATACAGCATCAAGGTGACGAAAAGCTGGAACCATACAGAAGAAGTGTATGAGGACGTGTTCGATTCATATACCATGGACTTGAACACTTTTAAAGGGCAGCTTCAAGCCCGCCTGTCGGAATACAACGAGAACGAGGAAGGCACCGTGTATTACATCGGCTCCGATGCGAAAAACTATTACCAGGCTACCGATGAAGCGAAGCTGAAAGGCAGCGAAAGCGTAATGATAAGCGTAACCTGTCACGAGGGGGTAAGCCTGATTTCCGGTATCACCCAGTACAAATGCCGCAGTTGCGGAAGCAGCCTGAATGCCCACTCGAAGGAATGCGTGATGCGAACGTCCGTGTCGGGAGACGAGGTACTTGACTTGTCCGGCTTGGATGAACTGGAACAGGAATACAACGGGGAAGCCGCCGTGCTGCAAGCCCGGATAGACAGACTTAAGGTAGAAAATGCGGAACTTGTCAGGCAGATAGCTTCCGCCACTGTGGAGGAAGCCGCCGTGCTTCGGCAAGCCTATAACCGTAACAAAGACGAGATTGGCCGGATAGAGACGGAACTTTCCGTCGTGCGCCGGAAGCAGGAGGAACTGGCACAGGCCAAAGAAGAAGCCGCCGCCGACAACGACGTGCCTACCGATGATTACTACCGTATTCCGGCTATCATGCAGGACTGCAAGGCCGCCTACGACCTGACATGGAAAGGCGAAGGTTGGTGGTCGGGCTATACCTACCTGCGTGAAGCTGTCGCTCCGAACATCAACGGGGTGATTACATTCCGTGCCTCCCTGCAGATTGCCCGGAAGCCGAAATACTTCCTCGGCATCAAGATACACCGTGCCATTATGGAAATCAGTTGGGAGCTGACCGCCGAATACAGCGATACGGAGGTGGTGGATATTATCCAGTTTGATCCAGAGAAAAGCGAGACTGAGAAAAAGGACGAAGTGAACAGCCGCCTGTCGGAAATCGCCCGTGAATACCCCTCCTGCAAGATAAGCACGGAATACTTTCGAAGCGAACCGCCGGAAACGGACAATACTGGCGATACCTATCACCTGCTATGGTCGTCAGACCGGCTGGAAATCGCCCGCCAGGTACATACAAGGCTGAGCCATATCTATGCCGACCTGGTATCGCTGGAGAAAATGATGCACTACAAGCTCTCCATTGTGGACGTGCTGCGTGATGCGGCTCCCTATATCAATGACGAACGGGGCAGGCGGCTGACTTTAGTGGAACAATGCCGGAAACGGTGGTTGCACGGGGCGGCTGAAAACCTGCACTCCGTGGACTACAACGGCAAATACGAAGATGAAGAAAGGGGGAACGGAAATGAATGACCGGACACGATACCTACTCCTGTTGCTGTTGGCGGTGCTGCCCACCGTAGTGAAGGCGCAATGGAACTTCGACATTCCTGTGGTGGAAGCCTATATCAACGACCACAAGCAGCAACGGAGCCTGTTGCTGGCACGCTCCACACTGGAGCTGAGCAACCAACTGTTGCATGAATACAGCAGCGATGCCGCCGTGGAATACAAGGAACTGAACATCGACCTTGACAAATACACGAGGGCGTTCGATGTGATTGACGTGCTGTACCAGTCGCTCCGTACCTCGCTGAATGTCTATTCTACTTATGACACAGTGAGTGACCGTATCAGGGATTACAAGGATCTGTTGGACGATTATCGGGAAAAGGTATTGGAACGGGGGAAAATCTCTCCGGCCGACACCTTGCTTATCAGCGTGAACCTGCGCTGCATACGGAAGATTACCGATGAAGGGGAATCGCTGTACCGTTCGGTGGCTGACCTTGTGCTGTACGCCACTGGTGCCGCCGCCTGCTCGACCTCAGACCTGCTGTTGATACTGGAGGGTATCAATATCGGACTGGATAACATCGAAGCGCATCTGAACCGGGCATACTTTGAGACTTGGCGGTATATCCAACTGCGGATTGGCTACTGGAAAGAGAGCATTTATCGGAGGCAAAGCAAGCTGGAAATCATAGAGGGGGCGTTTGGACGGTGGAGGGAAGCCGGTCTGAATCCGGGAACGAAATGAAAAATTAAGAATAAAGAATGAGGAATCGGACATGAAGAATCGGAAGATGGGGAAAGGAATTTTAGTAGTGGGGCTTGTGCTCTATGGGGCGATGGATGTGGTGGCGCAAAGCGTGACCTATAGCCACGATGCTGCCAAGATGAACCAGATAACGGTGGGTGAAATCGGCTCCGGGTCGCTTACGCCCGGACTCTATTACCAAGCGTTGCACAAGTCGTACAGCAAGAGTGCGGCGAGCAAGAACAAACTGTCGTACCGTACCCTTGCCGGGGTGAACCTGTATAACCAGGTGGATGAAGCGGAAGCGTTGGACTCGGCAATGGTGGCACGGGCGAAAATTGAAGCCCTGAACGTGGCTGACCGTAGCGGCGGTGCGCTCGATGTGGCTTGGGCAGCGGAGGGAGGAAAGATAACCGACAAGATGGGTGACTTTGGGCGGAACATCAACCGCATCCTGCAAACAGGCGGCAACGGTGATGACCAAAGCTATTGGAAGGAGCATTACCAGATGTTCCAATGCGCCATAAGAGCCACGCAGGACGCTTATATGCCCAATGCCCAGCGCAAGAAACAATACCTGCGCATCTATACGGATGTGGCAAGGAAGAACGAAGAACTTATCCGCTACCTCGTCCGGCTATCCAACGCACGCAAGACCTCAGAACTGCTTGCTGCCACCAATCAAATAGAAAACCGGAAAGCGCAAGTAGTGGCTGCCGCCATGGGGCGGTGGCGTTCTGCCGGATGGACTACCGTGGATGGCAGGGAATGAAAAAGGAAAGGGAAAAAGAATTTATTAACTCTATAAATAATGACAAACATGAATCATCAAAACCAAGTGTTCAATCATCCGCAATTCGGGGAGATTTGTACCGTTCAACAGGAAGAAGGGAAAGTGTTGTTCAAGGCTAATGATGTGGCCCGTTCTTTAGGGTATGCAGAAGCTGCAAAGGCCGTCCGTACCCACTGTAAGGGGGTGTCCGTTTTAGACACTCCCATTGAGAATCAATACGGTACGGTTGTAATGCAACCTACCAAGTTTATCAGCGAATCCGATGTATATAGATTGGTGATGCGCTCCAAACTTCCGGAAGCTGAAAAGTTTCAGGACTGGGTCTGTGAGGAAGTGCTGCCTGCCATTCGGAAGGACGGGGCTTACCTGAGCGAGAAAGCCCTGCAACGCGCGGTGACAGACCCGGAGTTCTTTATCGGACTTGCCAATGCCATTCGGAAGGAGAAAGAGCAACGGCTGGAGATAGAGAGCTGTTGCACGGAACAACAGCTTTTGATTGACCGCCAAAAGGAAACAATCGAGGAGCTTGGCAAGCGTTCCGCTTACGCAGAGACCGTATTGCAGAACAAGGACTTGGTGGATATTACACAGATTGCGCAAGACTACGGTCTTTCAGGACGCCGTCTGAACGCTATTCTCCATGAAAAAAGGGTGCAATACAAGAGCGGCAAGCAATGGATTCTCTACGCTCCCTACAAGGGGAACGGGTATGTGGGTAGCGAAACCTCCCAGTTGGAGAACGGTAAGACCGTGATGCGTACCCGGTGGACACAAAAAGGCAGGCTATTTATCCATGACTTGCTGAAAGCGGACGGCATATTGCCGGTACATGAGATTGAAACGGAACAAACGGAAACATCCTCTAATATCCAGTAATGTATGGCAGACAATATCTTATCGGATTTCGGCATTGACATTCTCGAAGAAGAAATAGATGATGTGATATTCCAGACCAATGAGTTCCTGTGCGATGCGACTTTCACCGGCTCACAAGGGCCGTTTTGGTGGATCCTCCAAATGTGCATGGCGTTGGCAGCACTCTTTTCCATTATTGTGGCGGCGAACATGGCTTATAAAATGATGGTGAAACATGAGCCGCTGGACGTGATGAAACTATTCAAGCCACTGGCAATCGCTATCATCCTGTCGTGGTGGTATCCTCCTGCAGATACCGGCATGAACCGGAGCGGAAGCAGTTGGTGCGTGCTGGACTTCTTGTCGTACATTCCGAATGCCATTGGCTCGTACACGCATGACCTGTACCAGGCGGAAGCCACACAGATAAGCGACAAATTCCAAGAGGTGCAGGAATTGATTTATGTACGGGACACGATGTACACGAGTTTACAGGCACAGGCGGATGTCGCCCATTCGGGGGTGAGTGACCCCAATCTGATAGAATCTACCATGGAGCAGACCGGAGTGGATGAGGTGACGAATATGGAGGTGGATGCAAGCCGACTCTGGTTTACCTCGCTGGTAAGCGGTGCAACTGTGTGCATTGATAAAATCGTGATGTGTATTGCGCTGATTGTCTTTCGGATAGGCTGGTGGGCGACCATATACTGCCAGCAAATCCTGCTCGGTATGCTGACGATTTTCGGACCGATACAATGGGCATTCTCGTTATTGCCGAAATGGGAAGGTGCATGGGCAAAGTGGATGACACGTTATTTGACGGTGCATTTTTACGGAGCCATGCTCTACTTCGTTGGTTTTTACGTGCTGCTACTGTTCGACATCGTGCTGTGCATACAGGTGGAGAACCTGACGGCGATAACGGCGAGCGAGCAGACGATGGCCGCCTACCTGCAGAACTCCTTCTTCTCGGCAGGCTATCTGATGGCGGCAAGCATTGTAGCCCTGAAATGCCTGAACCTTGTGCCGGACCTGGCGGCATGGATGATACCGGAAGGCGATACGGCATTCAGTACCCGAAACTTTGGCGAGGGTGTGGCTTCACAGGCTAAAATGTCCACCACGGGGGCGATAGCGCACATGATGAGATAAGGGATTATGAAAAATTGAGAATGATGAATGAAGATTTTCTGAAAATAGGGAGTGAATTAAATAAAATAGAAAAAGCTGTATGGTAATCAAAAACTTAGAAAACAAAATCAAGCTGGTGACGATATTCTGCGGATTTTTCCTTGCCGGATGCGTCCTTATCAGCCTGTCAAGCATCTGGACAGCAAGGGTGATGGTAACGGATGCCCAACAGAAGGTATATGTATTGGACGGCAATGTACCTATCCTTGTGCAACGCACTACAATGGAGGAGACCCTCGATGTGGAAGCGAGAAGCCATGTGGAAATGTTCCACCACTTCTTTTTCACGTTGGCACCGGATGACAAATATATACGCTACACCATGGATAAGGCGATGTACTTGGTGGACGAGACCGGACTGGCACAGTACAATACACTGAAAGAAAAGGGATTTTACAACAATATCATGGGAACGAGTGCGGTATTCTCGATATTCTGTGACAGCATCAACTTCAACGAGGAGAAAATGGAGTTTACCTACTATGGCCGCCAACGCATCGAGCGGAGGACTTCCATTCTCACCCGTGAACTGGTGACCGCCGGCAAACTGAAACGGGTACCCCGGACGGACAACAACCCGCACGGGCTGCTGATAGTGGACTGGCGCACCCTGCTGAACAAAGACATCGAACAAAAGAATAAAAACAATTTCTGATATGAGCTGGAAAAAAATGATTTTCGGCGAGAAGATGCCGGACAAGGACGATCCGAAGTATAAGGAACGGTATGAAAGAGAGGTGGCGGCAGGTCGTAAGGCTGCCCGGCTGCTGAGACTAGACAAGGCGGCAGGGGGCGTGCAACGCTTCGCCTGCAAGCACCCCAAGTGGTTTCTCGCCATTGTGTTCGGCATTGTGCTGACCTGTTTGGGACATAACATCTATCGTATGGTAGCAGTGTATCAAATCCACCGGACGGAGGAACGCATGACTGCCACGGAACACCAGGAACAATTATTGAAACAAAGACATAAGACGCATGATGATAACAGACAAGATTAATTTCAAACAGCCGAAGTACGTGCTGCCTGCCATACTCTACCCGTTGCTGCTGATTAGCGGTTATCTGATATTCGACATTTTCGACACGGAACCGGCAGAAACGGGAAATACGCTGCAAACCACGGAGTTCCTGAACCCGGAACTGCCCCAGGCACGTGTGGATAACAACGGAGGCATCGACGGCAAATATGAGAGCATGGTGAAATCATACGGCAGAATACAGGACTTTTCCGCCGTGGAGAACATAGAACGCAACAACAATAAAGATGACAAAGAAGCATACGAATCCAAATATACGGAAGACGACCTCGCCCTGCTCGACACGGAAGCAGACAGGCGGATGGAAGAACTGGAGCGGCTGCGTGAGATGCAGGAACGCTTGCGAAAAAGTGCCGAGAAAGGCGAAGCAATGAACCATGACACCGTTTCCCTACCATCGCTTGATGAGCATGAACGCATCGCCCGAAGCGAGCAACGGCGCAAGGAAGCATTGGCGGAACTGGACAAGGCTCTTGCCGAAGCGAGGTCGCAGGGCCGAAAAGGATTGGAACCTACACCGGATAATACTGACACATCCGTTTACAGACCGGTGACGACAGGAACGGTGACGGACAGAAATGTAGAAGTGAACGGAAACGCCGTGCATGAGCTTGGCGATGACGCGGAGACCGGACAGGTGGTGAAAAAAATCAAGACTTCCTCCGACTACTTCCACACCCTTGCGGAGAACGAGCCGGAACCCAAGCTGATAAAGGCTATCATTGATGAAAACATCAAAGCAGTGGACGGCTCACGGGTACGGCTCCGCCTGCTCGATGATGTGGAAATCAACGAGACAGTAGTGCCCAAAGGCTCGTACCTCTATGCCACGATGAGCGGCTTCGGCAACCAGCGTGTGAAAGGCAGCGTGAAAAGCATACTGGTGGACGATGAACTGGTGAAGGTAAGCCTGTCGCTCTATGATACGGACGGGCTGGAAGGGCTGTACGTGCCGGGCAGCACTTTCCGGGAAACGGCGCAGGACGTGGCTTCCAACGCCATGAACAACACAATGAGCATCAACAACGGCACTTCGGGCAACACTTTCTCCCAATGGGGTATGCAGGCTATACAGAACGCCTACCAACGGACAAGCAACGCTCTATCGAAAGCGGTGAAAAAGAACAAGGCCAAACTGAAGTACGGCACATTCGTGTATCTGGTTAATGGCAGGGAGAAAAGGAAATAAGGTCTTAAACGAGTATAGCATATGATAGAATTACATCGGCTTTGAGAAAGAGAAGGTTTATTATGACATCGCCAACAGGCGCATAATGGAAGCATATACAATAACTAATAATGTAATAAATAGAAAATAAAATGAATGTACGAATTAAAATCTTGAATCTGGTGGCCGGGGTGCTGGCGGTTTGTCCGCTGGCGGCACAGACCACGTATGAGGAAATGGAACAACTGACAGTGAATGAACAGGTGACAACGGTGATAACGGCTACCGAGCCGGTTCGCTTCGTGGATATTTCTACGGATAAGGTTGCCGGAGACCAACCTATCAACAATACAATCCGGCTGAAACCCAAAGAGGCAGGGTACGAGGACGGCGAAGTGCTTGCCATAGTGACCATCGTGACGGAACGCTACCGCACACAGTACGCACTGGTTTATACTACCCGACTAACGGAAGCGGTAACGGACAAAGAGATACACGCGGCAGAGACCACGGCTTACCATAACCCGGCAGTGTCGCTCTCCACGGAGGATATGTACCGGTTTGCCCGTAGGATATGGACTTCCCCAGCGAGATACCGGAACGTAAGCTGCAAGCAACACCGTATGAACATGCGCCTGAACAATATTTATACCGTAGGCGATTACTTCTTCCTTGACTTCTCGATAGAGAACCGTACACGCATCCGTTTCGATATAGACGAGATACGAGTGAAACTCGCTGACAAAAAGATGTCGAAAGCCAGCAATGCGCAAATGATAGAACTGCAACCGGAAATGATACTGGAACAGGGTAAATCGTTCCTGCACGGCTACCGTAACATCGTGGTGATACGGAAAATGACCTTCCCCAATGACAAGGTGCTGACCATTGAACTAAGCGAAAAGCAGATTTCGGGGCGCAATATCTCGCTGAACATCGACTATGAGGATGTGCTGAGTGCGGACAGTTTTAATGAAGTCTTACTTAATGAAGAATGAGGAATTAAGCAATGAAGAATTTTTATTATAAAAAGATATTTGCGGCAGTGGTAATCCTGTTTACTACTTGTGTTCCGGGATTTGCGGACGACCATAAAGGGAGGTTGCAGATTGGCACCGGATTCTTGTATGAGCGAGGCATGGACTTGACGGTGGCTTACGAGCATGAGACACGCTATCATAACGCTTGGGAATATTTCGGGAACGTATATCTGAAATGGGACGAATGCGCTTCGTGCGGCCACGTGTGCCCGAAGTCGTTCTGGAACAACTACAACACGTGGGGCTTGGGCGTAGCCTACAAGCCTTGCGTGACACGAGGACGCAACCACCACGGCAACCTGCGCATAGGCGGTTCGCTCGGCTCTGACCGACACGGCGTAGTGGGCGGCGTACACGCAGGATATGAGCATAGCTACTCCTTACGCAAGGGGTGGCAGGTGTACTGGCAGGTGAAAAGCGATCTGATGATTGGCGGGGAGGATTTGTTTCGCACGGGAGTGGTTATCGGGGTGAAGCTGCCGGTGAAATAAAGAATTAAGAATGAGGAATGAAGAACCGGCTACCTGACACGATAATGAATAATGGCAGGGATAAATAATGAATACGGATAATGATAAATAAGATACAGAACATGAATGGAATAAAGATACGAATCGGAGGAATGGCGAAAGCTATATATAATAAGATAGGGAAAGGAATGAGACCAGGGAGAATGGCCTTGGGTATGATGCTGGCCACTATGTTGGGGTTGGTGGCTTGTGATGAACATCGGGATTTCCCGGACACCGGTATGAAGGTGGGCCATATCCTTTGTACAGACGGTGAGGTAATGAGCTATGAGGATTACAACCAATCGGGAAAGGAGGCCATAGCCGTGGTGTTCCACCTGAACCGGGATGAAGCGGTGGCAGGAAACGGATATGCAGTCTATCTACATGACCTTGCGCCGGAAGCCTTTGCGGACAGCATCGGGATTGTACAGGGCACATCGGCTGACCCAGCAGCCTTGGACGGCAATGAGAACACGTTTGCCTTGTATGAAACAACGGAAACCGCTTCACCGATGGCCGAGCAAGTTTTTGATTTATGGAAATATGGGCAGAGTGCCTATGTACCTTCGGTGGCACAGATGCGCCTGCTGTATGCCAGCCGTGAGGCGGTGAACCCGTATATCGAGCGGTGCGGCGGTGTGCCTATCCCGGACAGTGCCAACGAATGTTGGTACTGGACTTCGACCGAAGTGGCCGGACAGGAGGCCGCCAAAGCATGGCTCTACTCGACCGGCAGCGGTGCGATACAGGAAACTCCCAAATGGCAAGCGCACAAAGTACGTCCGATAGTCACGCTGAATGAATAACCACCCAACAATATCACTATGGAAGAGAGTAAAGAATTGCAGGGAGTATATAAGATATTCCGCACAGCAATCTATGTATCCTTACTTATAGAGTTCTTCATGTATGCCATTGACCCGGAAATGATGGACTATTGGAACGGGGTGGTATGCGATGTACATAGCCGTATTAAAAGCTGGTTCCTTTACCATGACGACCACTTGGCTTACAGTAAAATTGCCACGTTCGCACTAATATGTATCACCTGCGTTGGAACGAGAAACAAGAAACACTTGGAATTTAACGCACGGAAACAGGTGTTGTATCCGTTGGTATGCGGCATCGCACTGCTGATTGTTGCTGTATGGCTATTCAACCTTACGACAGACTTGCGTCTATATTCTCTCCGGCTGAACATCATCTTATATATGGCGACCTCAGTAGTCGGAACAATATTGGTACACGTGGCCTTGGACAATATATCGAAGTTCCTGAAAGAAGGATTGCTGAAAGACCGGTTCAACTTGGAAAACGAGAGCTTTGAGCAATGCACGGAACTGGTGGAGAACAAATACTCGGTGAATATCCCGATGCGGTTCTACTATAAAGGAAAGTTCCGAAAAGGCTGGTGCAACATCACCAACCCGTTTCGTGGCACATGGGTGGTCGGCACCCCCGGTTCGGGAAAGACCTTCTCGATTATCGAGCCGTTTATCCGGCAACACTCGGCAAAAGGCTTCGCAATGGTGGTATATGATTATAAATGGCCTACCCTTGCTACCAAACTGTACTACCATTATCTTAAAAACCAGAAACTCGGCAATCTACCCGAAGGGTGCAAATTCTCGGTAATCAACTTTGTGGATGTGGAATACTCCCGAAGGGTGAACCCCATTCAGCAGAAGTATATCAATAACCTTGCTGCTGCCTCGGAGACGGCCGAGACCCTGTTGGAATCGCTGCAAAAGGGCAAGAAGGAAGGCGGTGGCGGCAGTGACCAGTTCTTCCAGACCTCGGCGGTGAACTTCCTTGCTGCCTGTATCTACTTCTTTGTGAACTACGAGAAAGAACCCTACGACAAGGAAGGTAACAAATTGCGTGCAGAAATGACGGAGGAACCACAGACCAAACGGCTGAAACCTACCGGAAGGGTGCTTGACGCACAGGGGAATGAGGCAGAGCCTGCCTATTGGTTGGGCAAATATTCCGATATGCCGCATATCCTTTCATTCCTGAATGAAAGTTACCAGACCATTTTTGAAGTACTGGAAACCGACAATGAAGTGGCTCCGCTGTTGGGACCGTTTCAGACAGCCTTGAAGAACAAGGCAATGGAACAATTAGAGGGTATGATTGGTACGCTGCGTGTCTATACCTCCCGACTTGCCACGAAAGAGAGCTATTGGATATTCCATAAGGACGGTGACGACTTCGACCTGAAGGTGAGCGACCCGAAGAATCCGAGCTATCTACTAATCGCCAATGATCCGGAAATGGAGAGCATTATCGGTGCGCTGAATGCATTGATATTAAACCGACTGGTAACGCGCGTGAATACCGATCAGGGGAGAAATATCCCGGTGAGCATCATCGTGGATGAGCTACCAACACTGTACTTCCATAAAATAGACCGGCTGATAGGTACGGCACGAAGCAACAAGGTAAGTGTGGCGTTGGGCTTTCAGGAGCTTCCGCAGCTTGAAGCGGATTATGGCAAAGTAGGTATGCAGAAGATTATCACCACAGTGGGCAATGTGGTATCCGGTTCGGCACGCGCGAAAGAAACCTTGGAATGGCTGAGCAACGACATCTTCGGCAAGGTAGTGCAACTGAAAAAAGGGGTGACGATAGACCGGGATAAAACCAGCATCAACCTGAACGAGAATATGGATAACCTTGTGCCTGCCAGTAAAATTTCCGATATGGCTACGGGCTGGATATGCGGACAGGTGGCACGCGACTTCACAAAAACAAAAACCGGAATGCGAGACCAGATGAACATACAGGAGGCTGAGGAATTTAAGACCTCAAAGTTCTTCTGCAAGACAGATTTTGATATGGCATCCATTCAAAAAGAGGAATCGGAATATATACCCTTGCCAAAATTCTATACGTTCAAATCCAAAGATGCGAGAGAGCGTATCTTATATGCCAATTTCATTCAAGTAAATAAGGATGTAAAGAATATGATTAACGAGATTTTTCGGAAAAAGAGAGCTATCTAAAAAATATTCCATATTGGTAGAATACAGAAGAATGAGTATGCAAATAGAAAATTAATATTTCTCTCCTCATCTGTTTTTTTTATACAAATTCGATGTAAATAATTGATTTACAAAAACTTTTATTCAATAAACAGTCCTAGTTATGTTTTGAGACATGTTAATTAATCACAAAATGCTCATTGATTATTTTATAAACAGTCCGTACTGTTATATATTTGCAAAAAGTTGCAACTTTAAAAACATTTAACAGTTTTTTAGATTAAAAATTAAATTCATGAAAAAGATTTTTTTTGTTATCGCCGCAATCGTTGTGAGCTTACTTTTGCACTCATGTGGAAATGATTACAATGACGTTTTAGAAATTGATAATTCTATTATTCAAACTCGTGCCTTAAATGTTGATAGTATTGATAAAGGAGAGATTATACCTGTGCCAGAATCTCCTCATAAACGAAAAGATCTAAGTCTTTATTTTATAAATGAGAACAGTTCATTTTTTGATATAAGAGAACTTCCTGTAAACATAATTGTAAGAGAAAACACTCATAACTCTGAGGCGAGATATTTAACCTCCAATGGAGTGCAATCTGAAGTAAGCATGGAGCCTAGGAATGACTCTGATAATCAAAAATTTAAGTTGTACATAATGCCATTAACTGGATATATATACATCAAGGATTATCAAGATCATTTGTTGTCTTTGGGAGTATATACTAATGCTCCAGATGTACGTGTTTTATATATTAAAGATGGAACTTCTTCTCAGGGAGCTTGCTGGGATTTTCTCAAGGGAGAGCAAAGAGAGAAATCTAATATATTAGAGAATGCAGATGCGATAGCACAAGGTCCTGGTGGAATGTGGGATGTATATAATGAAGTCATTGGTGTGAAAAATTCAAAGATATATTTTGATAAATATAGAAATAGTGCTACGCAAGAATTTGAAATTAGATTAGTTGAAGATTTGACTATAGTTAGCGGTCCAACATATGATTTGGCAGGAGTTACACCTGAAGAAAAGCCAAGTTATATATTACGTGGTACAGTTCACAATAGATATACAACTCCTACTCAGATGACTATTCAATATACAGAAGGAGCAAATGTATCATCCTCATTTCAAGAAAGTAATTCATATACTACGACTGTTAACGCAAATACTGGAATAAATACTCCCATTTTTTCTTTTGGTGGTAGTCTCTCATCTAGCAATACTTATGGATTTTCATATACAAATGGTACTGTAAAAAACATTTCATATATGTTTAACCAAACAGTTACTGTAGAACCTCTTTCTTCTGTAAGAGTTACAGCCGTTGTCAAAAATTACCATGTGTCTTGTGATTATAATGCTCTTGTGGAAGGTCGTTCAGGGAGACGTTTCACTATTTATGGAAGATGGAATGGTATATCTTGTGCTGATGTTGATTATGAAATTGAACCTTTAGATGCTAATGGAAATGCAATAAAAAAAATTAGATTAAAGGGGAAGATTAACGAACCTTTAGACTTAACCAGAAAAGCGTTGAACTATTAATATTTTTATTATGATAAAGTGGCTGTATATATTACTTTGTTGCATAATTTATTCTTGCAAGCCATTACATATAATCACAGGCAATAATAACTATATAGCAAAATCTAATGGCGTAGTCATAATGGCAACTTATAGCAATGGCTACGTCCTTGATTCATTGGGAAAAACAATCGCTACTTATAGTAATGGCTACGTCCTTGATTCATTAGGAAAAACAATCGCTACTTATAGTAATGGTTATGTCCATGATTCGTTAAGAAAAACAATCGCTACTTATAGTAATGGTTATGTTTACACCATATATAGGGAACCTAAAAAATGAAAAACATTGTAATATTAGAGCTTCTTTATAGATAAATTGCAGAAATCTATTATTCCTGAAATACAATAATAGATTTCTGCAATTTAAAATATAATCTTTAATGAAGTAATTTTTTGTCATTCTGTAATGACACCCGCTAAATGTTTGCAGATTTTTCGCTTTGTTCAAATGATAATACAAAAAGAAAATGAAAAAATACTTTTTGAATGGCCTAGGGAATATAACTCTAATTTACTCTTATTCGACATCTATATTGCCATATTTTTTCAACTCTCCATTCCTTAATAATGGCCACTGCGTACCATAGACATCTGTATAAACCAGATTAAATATGAAGCACGGTTATTGACAAATGCTTAATGGCCATTTTTTTGCTTCGATTAAGTTGATTCTTATTTCACATATTTTTTAGTCCAACGAAATCTTTTTGTCTTACACTCAAAAAAACATTTCTATTTTCTTGGGGATATTTCAGTATATTCCTAATATAGCCAATCTATTTGAGCTACACTATAGGATGATGATAAATGCGGAAGTTTCATCAATCAAGTTGTTATCAACACTAATATCTGTGAGAAATATTTCAATGTATATTGATTAGATTGCCTATCTACTTGATTTTTGGTAGTTCGGCAGAAATTTTCTCTAAATATTAATTCTTCTGAGATTTGCATATAACTGTTAATCGCCTATTTATCAAAATAAGCAAAAGTAGTATTTGTAATAATACGTAGTTAAAGAGCAAATTATCATTTATATATCAGGAATATAAACTAATTTGCATGACTTTGTATTAAACTCTGCTGACATGTAACTACTCAGCAAATAATTTCATCATCTGAAAGCTATCTGACACAAAAGCCTTTCAAATAGATAGAATAGTAAATGATTCATATGCAAATAGAAAGATTTATGTTCTGCTTTTCATAAAGCTTTTCTACTTTTTCTATTTATTATTTATGTAAATGACTGATTTTCAATTATAATTATTCGCTGAGTAGTTACGCTGACATTGTGTAGTTATAATTAATGTTAATTTATTTACAGTATAGACTGTTTGTAATAAAAACATATTATATTTGTTGCTGTATTGAACCAGTATTCTAGAATAACTCAAAATCAATTATAAAAAAATGTTTTTATGAAAAAGTACAAAGAATATAAAGATGAAACGCCTGAGAGGACTATTAATCTCATCAGGTCTATCTTGACGGATTTAGATCTTTTGCTATTGGATAGCAATGCTAATTGTGACAATATATTTGCATGTAGAGTCATTTTAGGAAATCACGATTTAGCCAAGCTAGGAATTGGAATGAACGGTAAAGGTTCTACTTTTGAATATGCTTTAGCAAGTGGATATGCTGAGTTTATGGAAAAAATACAAAACCGATTTCTTTGCGATTATATACATACTTTTTATGGAACAAAGGAGTTTGTAAATACTCTCCCACCTGACTCTATGTATAAGAAAAAAATACATAAAGAAAATGTTGCTCTAGATTTTAGATATGATGAGCGTGAAGAATATTGGACTTTAGAAAAAGTATTAACTTCATTTGGAAGTGAATTAATGTTGTTGTATCATGCAAATAACATAGAAGAACTTAAATCCATTTTAATTGATGTGATTAAAATAGAAGAAAATCACATTTTAATGATTCCTTGTTTCTCAAAAAGAGATAATGATGAAGTATTTGTTCCCATTGATTTGATTTTGCATGCTATTGGATCAAATGGTATGACTGCCGGTAATTCAGAAAGTGAAGCCTTGCTACATGGCTTTTGTGAGATATTTGAACGATATGCACTAAAGAATATATATTATGGAGAATTAACTCCTCCAACTATTCCAATAGACGAATTCTCAGATACTCCTGTCTATGAGAAAATCAAATACCTAATAGAAAAAAAAGGATATGAGATAATCATTAAAGATTGTTCTTTAGGAAAGGGGCTTCCTGTTTATGGAGCTATCATTATTGATAAACAAAATCATTTATATAACTTTAAACTTGGTTCTGATTTCGTTCCTTATATAGCCGTAGATCGCTGTTTGAATGAAGCTTATCAATCAACCAAGGGATTTATCGGTTTGCCTATTGATTTTAGTTGGACTAATAATCAAAAGAATACACTTAATGAAGAGGTTGTAAATTCCAACTACCATAGAATACTTGAATCTAGTTCTGGAATATGGCCTTTATCCATATTTTCACCAATACCTTCTTATGAATATACAGGTGAAAATCCAACTTGGGGTATCTCGAATGATAGTGATCTTCAATATTGTTTCAATATTGTAGAACAACTAGGTTTCAATATTTACATTAGGAATAATTCGATTACGGATTTTCCAACTTATTATATCATAATTCCTGGAATGAACCAAGTTTTATTTTCAAGAAAAGCTTACGAAGAAAAATTTCGATATGGAATATTGGGATATATGAAGTCTTATCCTAAATTAGTAAATATGTCTACCGCTGAAGTAAAAGAATTAGCACAAGGTATTGAGTCCCGAATCCAAGGTGGTTATACAATTGATATCACCCATGATTATTTTCTTTTTAATACCCACGAAGGTATTCTTAATTTGGATATTAATATCTTTCTCTGTATGTTGTTCTATTTTGCAGAGGATTATATTAATGCAAAAAAATATCTCAATATATATATTAAGCGCAAATCAATAAAGAATCAATATTTGTCTGCTTTTTCCGACTTTATCCAGTTCGCTAATATAGATAAGTTACCTCTTGATGAGGTTGAATTTATTATGAGTCAGATTCATGGGAAAAAGCTGGCCGCTGAAGTTATATCAGATTTATCAGCCCCTCAAAATATATTTCAACATTACGATTTTCCAACTTGCTTTAACTGTGAAAATTGTAAAATAGAGAAAAATTGCCGATACTTTGAAATACTAAGAATAGAAAAAAAAGTCAATGAAATGTCTGTTAAGAATAAAATTTCTTATAAACAAATCTTGAAATTATAAATACTTAAATAGGCGGTGCCCGAAAGGCCTTAAAAGAGTAGGGAAAATTTAATAATTTATTTTTATTATGAACACACTTAATGAAAGCACTAAGTCGTTGAATACAATGACAGAAGTGCAAGAAGAACAAATTCAAGGCGGTTTGAAGTCAGCTCTTCAAGAAGAAGCTTATGGCGTTGTGGCCTCTGTTGCTACAGAGTCAGACAATGGCAGTCTTTCACCTTGGACAATCACTTTCTAAAAGTTGATTGAAGATTAATTGAAGATTGCTCAAAATCTAATTTTGAGCAATCTTCTCCTAAAAGGAGTAAGCTAATTTGAATACATTCTTTGGTTATATAGTATTCTATGAGATTTCCTATTCGTAAACAATATGATGCAATGGATTGCGGACCGACATGCTTGCAGATGATTGCAGAATATTACGGACAATATTATTCATTGCAGACTTTAAGGGAAAAATCTTATTTAACGCGTAATGGTTCTTCTCTTAAAGGCATTAGCAGTGCTGCAAAATCAATAGGGTTCAAGACAGAGTCTGTATGGATGAATTGGGAGCAATTGATACAAAATACCCATTTACCTTGCATTATCCATTGGGACAATAATCATTTTATAGTAGTTTATTCTATAAAAAGTGAAAATAAAATTTTAGTTGCAGACCCAGCTTTTGGAAAACTTACTTATAATAAGGACGATTTCTTAAAGCATTGGATTACCGATAAGAAAAATAATGTTGGCATAGTCTTTCAACTAAAGCCAACATCAAAGTTTTATGAAAATAAACCAGATACTCGAAAGGACTTTCCCTTCAAACGTCTTTTTAAGTATCTAAAGCCGCATAAGAAATATTTATGTTTCCTAATGACAGCTTTAACTATAGGGTGTTTTCTAAATTTATCTCTCCCTTTTCTTACCCAAGCAATTGTCGATATTGGTATTACTACACAAGAAAATAGTATTATATTGATTATTTGTATTGCCCAATTGATGTTAATTGCAGGACAATTAGGCAATGAACTATTCCAAAGCTGGCTAATGCTACACATGACGCAGCGAATTAGCATTACATTTATTTCTGATTTTCTTAATAAATTAATGAAATTACCCATTGCGTTCTTTGACACAAAACTCACAGGAGATATTATGCAAAGGATAAGCGACAATAATAAGATACAGAAATTTTTAACAAGTACATTGATTAGCAGTGTGTTTTCATTTGTAACATTTACTGTTTTCTCTATTGTTATTGGGCGATATAGCTTAAAGATTTTTCTTTTTTTTCTTATTGGAAGTAGTATTTATGTTATATGGATTCTAAGTTTTCTTAAAAAGTGCAGAGTCTTAAACTTTAGAGAATTTAGAGAGGCTTCATCTAATCAAAGTAATTTAGTGCAATTGGTAACTTCAATGCAAGAAATAAAGTTAAACAATTGTGAAAGAGGGAAGCGATGGGAATGGGAGAATATTCAGTTTAAGCTTTATCAAATCAATATAAAATCTTTGGTAATTGCTCAACTTCAAGGAGCAGGTGGAGCCTTTATCAACCAAATAAAAAATGTCATTATCTCATATCTGGCAGCAACATCTGTAGTAAAAGGGGAAATGACTCTTGGAATGATGATTGCCATACAATATGTTCTTGGGCAGTTGAATACTCCATTGAATCAATTCTTAAACTTCATAAAAGAATCGCAAGAAGCTAAAATTAGTTTAGAACGTATTAATGAGATATATGATAAACCGGATGAAGAACCTGTAGGGGTTAGTAAAATTACCAATATACCTAGTTGTTCTAATATCATATTCCAGAATGTAACTTTCTGTTATGGAAATCCTGAGGCAGAAAAGGCCCTTAAAAATATTAATCTTATTATTGAGGCCGGCAAAGTAACCGCCATAGTAGGAACAAGTGGAAGTGGAAAAACAACTTTACTTAAATTGCTATTGGGATTTTACCATCCAACTTCTGGTATCGTTTGTATTGGAGAAAAATCTTTAACAGATTATAGCGAGAAATACTGGAGAAGATGTTGTGGGGTGGTAATGCAGGAAGGATTCATATTTTCAGATTCAATTGCAAAAAACATAGGCATTATTGATGAAGAGCTTGATTATGACAGACTACACTATGCAGCACGGCTGGCCAATATCGATTCTTTCATTAACTCACTCCCACTAGGATACGAAACCAAAATTGGGAGTGAAGGCTGTGGATTAAGCAATGGCCAAAAGCAGCGAATATTGATAGCAAGAGCGATATATAAAAATCCAAATTATATTTTTCTAGATGAAGCAACTAATTCATTAGATACCACAAATGAAACTATCATCATGGAGAATTTGCAGAAATTTTACTCGGGAAGGACAGTTGTGATAGTCGCACATCGATTAAGCACAGTTAGAAATGCTGATAAAATAATCGTTCTTCATCATGGAGAAATAGTAGAAGTAGGTACTCATGAAACGTTAATATCACATCAAGGTGTTTATTATCAATTGATTGAAAATCAATTGGAACTCAATAAGAATGTATAATTATGAATGAACAAAATCCGAAATTAGAAAAAATAATGAACAAAGTTCCTGGTGGGTTGATTATTAGTGGGATAATGTGGCTTATTATGTGTATCTTAATAATTGCAGGTATGTATTTAATAAAGTATCCGCACTTTACTTACATATCAGTCATATATAATGGAAACCAGAATAATGAACATAAAAATGAATTGCTTTTCACAATAGAAAACACTGATATTGGGATATTACAGTCTCATATTAAGGGAAGCCGCGTTTCATTGAAAATAAATGGAAGACTACTATTAGGAGTTATAACAAATATATTTGCGCAAGGAAAAGATGAATTCATTGAGATAAGTATTACTGATATAGATATGCAGAAAATACCTGTAGGAAGCAAAGGACAGATGGCAATCATGATGTCTAAAAAACGAATGTTTGAATTGATTCCTTTTCTAAAAAGAGCTAGTAAATAACAATATACACTATAAAAATGGGAAATATATTTAACATAGAAGAATACTGCAAGGATACTAAAAGTACTCTTAGCATGCAAGATGTGGAAATTAATGATTATAATAAAGACTATGTGATTTTAGTAGCTAAAGAAACTGGAGCTTGGGCTACTATTAATAAGTCATGTATCTATCTTGTTGAAGAACTATTAGAAAAAGAAATTACCTTGAATAAATTTAAAGAAACATTTCCTGAACATATTCAACTATTAAATTTACTTTTCAATTCAGGGGTTTTAAAAGTTAATCATACATCATCATTCCATGATAAGTTAAAAAGGCGCCAATGCAAAATATCCAGTTCCAACGTTTGCCAAGTTGTACTTAGGTATACAAAGAGTTGCAATTTATCATGCTCTTATTGTTATGCTCATACAGATTTAAAACCTCCTACATCAATGAGCAATGAAACTGTTTTATACATATTGCGCAAATTGAGTAAATCTTATCCAGAGAAGGTTCTTAATTTATCATTTCACGGTGGGGAACCATTGTTGAACTATAATAAACTTGTACCTTTGGTAAAGGAAATAAGGAAAATTTCTGAAAATATTAAATTCTACATACAAACTAATGGAACTTTAGTAACAAAAGAGATTGCAGGTTTTCTAAAAGCAGAAAATTTTAATGTTGGAATAAGCATAGACGGGTTTGATACCGCTTCTAATTCACATCGATGCCAACTCAACGGGAGTAGTTCATTAAAACAGTCGCTTATTGGACTGGATTATTTGTTGGCTGCTGGAATTTCCCCCGGAATGTTTACGGTAGTCACTGCTGCCAATCAATATAAGCTATTAGATCATTTTGATTTTTACGTAGGCAAAGGTATAAAGAAATTCAATTTTAGCCCTATACTTCATTCTGGGAAAGCAGCTGATAAAAAATATGATGTGAACATTAATCATTTGATTGAAACAAATCTCAAATTAATGGAGAAAATCAATTTGATAAATAATGAATGTAATAATATTGAAGACTATATTTCTGAAGTGAATATTAGTAATCTACTGAATAATTTGTCATCTTTGAATATTTATAATTTGTGCACATTGGCTCCTTGTGGAGCCGGTCATACAATGCTGGGGTTTGATATTGACGGTTCATTCTATTCCTGCGATTATTTTATCGGTAATTTAGAATTTAAAATTGGCAATATTTATGAAGTAGATGACATAAAAAATAGTATTTTCAGAAATCCATCAGTTCAAAATTTATTAAAGAGAAATATTGATAGTATTAAAGAGTGTAGGATGTGTACATGGAAAAACGTATGTACATATCATTGTGCTTCAGATTCCTATTTTAATCACAAAACACTATACAAGCCACATAGTATGTGCGAATATGTAAAAAAAATTATTCCTCGAATAATAGATTTATTATATAGGAAAAAAATATCTATAAATAACATTCCGCCCTGTTGATAAAGGGTGTTAAAATATTTTTCTATGACTATATAAAAATGAATTGATATGAAATTTATAATAAGTGCCATACTTTCCTTGTGTATTAACAATGTATATGCACAGAAAATAACCGGAGTAATTACAGACAGAGATAATAACCCGATTGAATTTGCAACAATTGTTTTACAGACAACTGATTCTGTATTTTTGAATTCTGCCTATACCGATTCCGTTGGGAGATTCAGTATAAAAACAGATACACTTCCTGTAATTATAACCATTCAACATCTGATGTACGAAACGTATCAAAAAAAATGTAACACAAAGGCTATTGGCTCTATCCAGATGAATGAGAAAAGTCAAATGTTGTCTGAAGTGTCTATAATAGGTGAATATCCGCTGGTGAGAGTCATTGACGGAAAAATGACTTATAATATGTCGCAGCTTTTAACAGACAAAATGGCAACTAGCATCTATGATGCCATATTGAAACTTCCTGGGATTCATATACAAAAGGGTACTTTTCAACTGATAGGGGCAAATAACGTGACTATCCTAATCAATGGAAAGAAAACCAATATGGATGAAAACCAATTGAATAATCTGCTAAAAAATATGCCGAAAGAGCGTATTCGGGAAGCAGAAGTAATGTATAGTGCTCCTCCCCAGTATCATGTACGTGGAGCCGTAATAAACCTTGTACTTGACAATGCGATTTACGACACCCAGCAATTGCAAGGACAAATAAATACGTTGTATAACCAAGGGTATTATAAGAATTTTCAAGGAGGTGTCACAATCCTATATAACACTCCTAAAACCTTGACAGATTTCCTCTATTCGTTCGGTTACAACCAGGTTCGCACAGGACAGGAAATTATATCTCAACATATATTCAATGATCAGGTATCTGATATAAATCAATCCGACCGAGGTTACTCCGTCAAGCCTATCCATACCATTCGTTTGGGGAATGATTGGCTAATCAACGACAAGGACAAAATCACCCTAGCATACACTGCAGAAATTCAGCCGTGGATGCGGTCTTTCAATTCTTCTAATGGAACCTACTCAGATTCGGAAAATAAAAAAAATACGGATAAGCCAGTGCAAATGCACAATATTGCGTTGAACTACACCTCCGGATTTGGGTTTAGCACAGGCATTGACTTCACTTCCTATAAAAACCATACGACACAGCATTACCGGGAAAGGATGGAAGGCAAGGAAGATTTCTTTGATGCCCGCTCGAAGCAAGATATTCGCCGTCTTTCATTCTACGCAGATCAAAGCCATTCACTGGGAAAAGGCTGGACATTGAATTATGGTACTAAATTTAGTTTCGCCTCAGACAAGAGTTCTCAAATCTATCATTCCTCTGTCAGCCATAATTGGTCAGACTATGACAGTGACAGCCAATTGAATGAGTACACTTATGATTTATACGCAGGTTTCTCCAAGCGTTTTGCCAACAATCTCTCCCTGAATGCTTCCTTGACCGGAGAGTATTATAAGCATAAGAAAATTGACTACCGAAGCCTATTCCCTATGATGGAAATTACTTATACAGCTAATCCTGTCTCTGTTTTTCAACTGTCAGTTTCTTCTGATAAGGTTTATCCGAGTTATTGGGAAATGCAAAATACAACATCTTACCTCAATGGATATACAGAAATACAGGGAAATACGGATTTGAGACCTGCAAAAAACTACTCGTTTCAGTTAAACTACATCTGGAAAAGTAAATATATTTTTACATTATTCGCGAATTATACAGATGATTTTTTCTGCCAGATACCTTATCAGTCCTCCGACAGATTGATGCTGATTTATAAGACCTTGAACTTTAATTATTCAGCGAAGTTAGGGTTTAACATGATGATTCCGTTTCGGATAAGCAGGATATTTGAATCCAGATTTATCTTAAACGGATATTACGACAAAATGAAAAGCGACCATTATTATGACCTAAGCTTCACGAAAAACAATCTAGCGATTTATACCAATCTTGATAATACATTTACCATATCATCGAAACCCAATATCAAGGCGGAATTATCCGGTTCCTATATTTCACGTAACATTCAGGGGCCTATGACTATCAATGCCATGTATCGCATTGATACGGGTATAAAATGGACATTTAATCGTAACAAAGCGGAATTATCTCTGAAAGTCAACGATATATTCAACTCATGGGCTCCGAAAGAACTTAACCTCCAATATCAAACACAGAATCTACGGATGAAAGAAGTTGTGGATTCAAGAAGGATTTCTTTGTCTTTCACATACAGGTTTGGCGATTTCAAACCAAAAGCACACAAAGAAGTAGATCAATCACGGTTTGGCAAATAAGCATAAAAAAATTAGATGTACTAAAGTAAATAACAGAAGCTATTAGATTACTCGAATAAGCATTTTATATAATAACAATTAGTTATGCAAATACTAAGAATGATGATATGTCTGTTTATGATAAATGGCACTTTTGTATTGAAGCCAATCTACGCCCAAGAACATTGGGGTAAGGAGGACTCTATAAAACTATCTAAAATGCTAAATGGAGAAATGCCAATATATATAAATAAAAAAATCAAAATAGAATTTGAAAAATCGCTTTTAGAACATCCTCAAATAGAAGATAATGATGAGTGGAAAAAATATCTAAATTTTAAACAATCATTGACATACCATTGGTTATCCCCAATTGACGATGATATATTGACTAATCATTTTTTACAAACTTACAATAAAAGAATGAATGATAATTTGTTTTTCATGAATAATCAAATTATAAATATTTCCCAATATTCCAATATGTCAATACCACTTGCGAAGAGAATTCATTTCAATGTTTATGGGATCAAAGAATTAAGTGAGAAAAAAGTACTGCCCCATCCTATCTCCTTTTTTCCTTACGAGTTTGGAGCAGGTTTTTCATATGATATTAATCGCCACTTAAAAATAGGAACGCAAAGTAATTATCAATATAATTCTATTCACAAAAAGTGGGAGTGGTTTATGGGACTTGGAATAGTTGTGGTCTTTTGACAACTTCAGAGAATTCTATTTTTAAGGTATTATTGCACTATAGAAAATTTGCACCATAGCAAAACTTCATGCGTAGCAAGAAATATAAAAAATATATTTTGAATATTTAACTTACAGTCTATACTGTTTATTGATGTTTTTTCTATTTTTGTACTATAAATAAACGAAATATGAAAAATAAAATTACCATACTGGGACTGTCTCTTATACACATCTCCGAGCC
>URDR01000039.1 GCA_900546645.1 uncultured Bacteroides sp.
GGTTGTATAGAGAGTGTATTGGCTCAGGATTATCCGGACATTGAGTATATTGTGGTGGACGGGGCTTCTACGGATGGCTCGCTCTCTGTGATTCAGGAGTATAAAGAACGAATAGCGAAGATTATTTCTGAGCCGGACAAGGGAATGTATGAGGCAATCAACAAGGGGTTTCGTGCGGCTACGGGAGAGGTTGTGGGACTGGTGCATTCGGATGATTTCCTGTTTTCTCCTCATACGGTTTCGCATATCGTGGAGAGGTTCCGCGAGACGCATGCGGATTTTCTGTATGGGGACGGTTTGTTTGTGGATGCGGACCATACTGATAAGGTGGTGCGGAACTGGATTGGAGGGGAGTATCGGCTTTGGAAGGTGCGGCATGGCTGGTTGCCTTTGCATCCCACGTGTTATATACGGCGGGAGGTGATGGAGCGTAAGGGATTGTATAATGAGAGTTATAAGATTGCTGCTGATTCTGATTTTCTTTTCCGCTACTTGCTGGGTGGAGAACTGAGTGTGACGTATCTGCATGAGTATATTGTACGGATGCGTATGGGTGGATTGAGTACGGATGCGGCAAGAAGGAAGCAGATGTGGAGGGAGGATATTCGTATGTATCGGTCGCATGGGATGCATCCTACGTTTACGAAGCTGGAGAAGATGTTGTGGAAGGTTCCGCAGTTTGTGAAGAAGCCCAGTCAACTTAAAAACTAAAAACTAAGAATTCAAAACTCAAAAACTCAAGAACTAAAACATATGTGGTGGAAAATTATTTTAGGTCTCGTTGGTCTGGTTATCGTAGGCTTGGTTGCCTTGGTAATTAAGCTGGCGGTTACGGAGGCCAAAGAGGAGGCGCGTGATATAGACGAGGCCGGAAAGAAAAAATAGATGAGAATGGAAAGAAGCAGGAAGCCTGCCGTTGATGGTTATTCAGCGGCAGGCTTTTGCTTTTTAAAGTATGCTTTCCACTCGGTTCGTTTCAGTCCCAGGGTGTTAAGTAGGATAATCTCAAACTCAAATCTTCCGATGATACTTCCTTCCATGAAGAAATTGCCGTTAGCTCCCTTTCGTACAGGCTTTCGGATCAGTCCGGCCTGAGTCTTTTTTCGGCCTAAAAAGTCGAAGCCTTCGTCTTGGGTATAGAGATCGGTATCATTGTTATCTGTAATATAGATCACAGAGACTTCTCCCTGCTGGTCGAACTCGGCTCCCCAGATGTTGATGGCATGAAGGAGATTTTTTCCGGGAAACTCGATGGTACATTCGATGGCATCCTGTCGGGTGAATGCTTCTTTCAAAGCTTTGCTCAGTGAGTACCCAGAATGGATGCTGACGATGGTTGCTACCGGATTATTGGCTCCTAGCAGGTCTTTGAAGTAACCGGGACCTTTGTTGCTTTCTGTGCCAAACCTTCCGGTGAAGAACCAGCTGAGGGCTGCAGCCACATCATTTCCTTTATTGGGGAAACGGTCTCTATAGAGCTGGAAGATTTTGCTGTCTACCGAGTTTTCGTAGGCGGAAGGTCCGGTGTAGGAGTATCTTGCAACGAATTCCTTATTCTGTTCCAGCCACCAGTGGATGAGGTTGCTCGATGAGGCTGCCCAGCACATTTCGGAGTCGCTGTCGGTTTGCTGCTTGTTGGGATCTCGTTTGTTGCAGTCGAACCAGCCGTATCGGGCATCCCACTTCAATCCCAATATACCGACTCCCGCTCCGTTATGATCGGCATAATTCCAGCCTTGCGGTGAAGGAATGTCTTTGAGTCCACAGACCCAGACCGTTTTTCCCGCCCATTCTTCTTCTACAGCCTGCTGGTCGATGGTGAGGTGGAAGGTCACCTGCTTGCCTGCTTCGAGTGCGGTAAAACGGCTTTGGTCGTTGAGGTGGGTGGGAGCTTTATAAGTGAACTGCCGGTTGCCCACTTGAATATCTATCCATCCGTTGTGCCATGCCTCTTGAATGGGCTGTGGAGGAAGGATAAGACTGTAAGTACCTTTGCCTTCCGGATGGAAGATAAGCGAAGAGACTTGTGCAGCGGTTGGTTTCAGTGCTCCCGTAAAAGAATGAACTTGCACGGAAGGACAGGCTTGTAGCTTGATGACGGCTGTTGCCAGTTGCTCCGAAGTGAAGGTGTGTTCGCTTTTCAGTGTAAGAACAATGCGGCTCAGGGCATGGCGGAAAGCCAAGTGAACCGGTTCACCTTGCTGAGAGGAGGTCGTCGCCCACAGCAGGTCAGACTGGGTGTATGTGGCGGCTTCCCTTTGGTCGGATGCCACGGTATGGGTAAACATACCGTTTGTTTCAGAACTTACCGGAGGATAGAAGGCTGTAAAGGTGGCTTGCCGGGTGGCTAAGTCGGTCCAGGTAAGCTGGGGAATCCATCCGGATGCTGTATTAGTCAGGCTTCTTTTCTGAGAAACACCTCCATCTTTCGGTTGGATATAGAGGGTCAGGCGGTCATCAGTCTCAAAGGAGCCTTTGCCGCTGGTGTCAGTCTGTACCCGGGATTCATTTCTGGGAAGAATGTGGGTGGTGATAGCAATGACCGGGTCTGATTCTGCTTCTTCGTAGGAAAAAGTCGGATTACAGCCCGTGAAGAGCCCTCCCATGAGAAGAGCTCCTAGGTAGAGGATAAAGCGAGTGGCTTTTTTCATGCAGGAGTGCGATTAAAGAATGATGGAGCCATTTGATTCTCCTTGGCTTTCCCAGGCTCCGATATTTTGTCCGGTTACAGAAAAGGAGGTCTTGCTGACAGTTATGGTGAGCTTAATTGATTTACCGCTTTCCAGCTGGGTGATGGGACTTCCAGCAATCTGGTGTGTTGCCAAGTCGAAGGTGTATTCGCGTCCACTCAGCTGCACTTGCAGCTGGAGGTTGCCCACAGCTTGCGGAGGCAGGATAAAGGTGGCTTTATCGCCGGTTGCCTGTAGACTGCTCTTGTCGCCGCTGGCACTGATAACTGCTCCCTGAAGCAGGTTGACATTGGCTATGGGTAAAAAGTTGCGGCAGGTCAGCTTGGCTTGGCTGCAGGCTGCTTGCTGAAGCGTGGTTCCGTCTGCTTTCAGTTCAATCTGCAACTGGTGCATGGCATGATTGAACTGCAAGCGAATGTCTGGGGTCGTATTGGGGGTGACACTTACAGGGGGAGCCAGTAGCAAATCGGCTGTGACGGATGCGTTACGTACATCCCAAGCAAAGAGAGTGGGGGTAGATGTAGTAATCGTAGGGTAGCATCCGGAGACTTGTAGTTCTTTATGGCTTGAGGGCAGGTTTAGCTCATTCCAATAATAGGTCTTGCCATAGATATAAGTGAATGACTTGACAAGGGTGCCCTGAGGGGCTTGGAAGAACAAGGTGTTCTCATCGTTCTTGCTGAAGGTGCCGCCTCCGTTTGCATTTAGTTGAGGAGCGCGGGTGGGCAGGATGGATGAGTTGAGTTGGAAGGTGGTATCGGTGGTTTGAGGGTTTTCGTTACTACATGCAGTCAAGCTGATCCCGATAAGGAGGGAGCAGGCAAGAGGGGTGAAGCTTTTTCTCATAAATTTAATCAGTCGATAAAAATAGTTTGTTAAGGTCGCAAAGATATGAAATTCTCTGATGCGTTACAACAGCCTTGAGCTATTTTAAGAGATGGGTGACAAGTCTTTAGGGGATAAAAAAACGAGCCGTACGAAAAAAACGTACGGCTCGTTTGGGTAATATTGTTTTCAGTTTATTTCTTTGTCTGCGGATTGTAGCGTGCGTTCAATCCATCTACAATTTCTGAAGTGATGTTGAATGCCTGGTCGGCATACAGCAGGTTGTCGAATCCGGTATTGCTGATAATCAAGCTATATCCTTTATCCTTATTGTAGATTTTCAGGAAAGAGTTGATAGAGTCACGCAGCTGCAAGCTGTTTTTCTGGTTTTCAGTCTGCAGGTCGTTAGCTAATTTTTCCTGAAGCTGCTGCAAATCGCGCTGTTTCTGTGCCAGACGAAGATTTTCCTGTTCTGCACGTTCGCGGCTTGCAAAACCGTTGTTTTCCAATTTACGCTGGAATTCGCGCATTTCTTTTTCCAGTTCTTTTGCTTTTTCGTTCAGCGTGGTACGGATGTTTTCTTCTTTCTGAATCATCAACTCGTTCAGGTCATTCCAATAACGATATTTGGTCAGCAGGGAGTCAATCTCTACATAAGCGATTTTTAAGTTACCTGAACTAACCGCTGCAGGTGAAGAAGCAGTTGAGGCAGTTCCCTTGTTTTCTGCGCACTGTGCAAAGATGAACGCCATAGCCAGTGCTAAAAATCCATTGAGGATGTACTTTGTTCTTTTCATAATGATTGTTTTCGTATCTTTTAGTTAATTATTAGCTGTATCAGTCAGACTTCTTCTTTCCGGAATGGCATGTGGGTTTTCCTTTTGTGCCTCACGGTCTTGTGACTGCACGCATCCGATTCCTCGTTTACGCATTGCTTTATTTCCGCTGACGTGCGAGTTCGGAAAGCGTCCGTTCTTCTTTAAAAGGATTTTGACCGATAATAGTGCCATACAAATAGCAACTATTAACAGAGTAAATAAGATAATCTTAAGCATTTCTTCTTAATTTTGTGGTGCAAATATAAAGTTTTTGTCATTATATCTATCGGCTTTTGTGGCGAAAAAACACTTTTGCTTTAGGTAAACCAATTTATTTAACTTATTTTTGCAAAACAATTAACTACTAATCTAAGTAAATTAAACAGATGATGGAAAAGAATGAACTGAAACCAACCTGTGTGTTTCATTATTTTGAGGAAATATGTAGAGTGCCGCGCCCTTCGAAGAAAGAAGAGAAGATTCGGGCTTATCTGGTGGATTTTGCGAAGCAGCATGGCTTGGAATACAAGGAAGATGAGATTGGAAATATCTTGATTAAAAAAGGCGCTACTCCGGGTATGGAAGACCGGAAAACGGTGATTCTGCAGTCGCACATGGATATGGTGTGTGAAAAGAATAATGATACGGAACATGATTTCGATACAGATCCGATTCAGACGTATGTGGATGGTGAATGGTTGCGTGCCAAAGGAACTACGCTGGGGGCTGATAACGGTATCGGGGTGGCTACAGAACTGGCGGTCTTGGCTGCTGATGATTTGCAGCATGGTCCGATAGAGTGCTTGTTTACTGTGGACGAGGAAACCGGACTGACTGGTGCGTTTGCTTTGAAGGAAGGCTTCATGGAAGGTGATATATTGATTAATCTGGACTCGGAAGATGAGGGAGAATTGTTTATTGGTTGTGCCGGTGGGGCAGGTACCAAAGCGGAATTTCCTTGTCCGATGGAGAAGGCGCCTGAAGGCTATTTCTTCTTCCGGGTTGCCGTGAAAGGGCTGACGGGTGGTCATTCGGGGGATGATATCAATAAGGGTCGTGCGAATGCCAACAAGCTGCTGAACCGTTACCTGATGCAACTGATGCAGCGGTATGATTTGCGTTTGTGCATGATTGACGGAGGTAACTTGCATAATGCCATCCCGCGGGAGGCTTCGGCTTTGTGTGCAGTTCCGATGGCGGAAAAGGAATCGGTGCGGGTGGATTTGAATATTTTCTTGGCTGAGGTGGAAAATGAGTACGCTGTGACTGAACCGAATTTGACGATGGAACTGGAATCGGAATCCGCACAGCCGGAAGTGATGGAGCCGGAGGCTATGAAGCGTTTCTTGCATGCCATTTATGCGGTTCATAATGGGGTGTATGCCATGAGTCAGGATATGGAAGGATTGGTGGAAACATCTTCGAATCTGGCTTCTATCAAGCAGCGTGAGGGAAAACTGCTGGTGGTGACCAGTCAGCGGAGTTCGATACATTCGTCGCGTAAGGATATGTCGCAGATGGTGCGCTCTGCCTTTGAATTAGGTGGTGCGGTGACTGAAACAGGGGATGGCTATCCGGGCTGGAAGCCGAATCCTTCTTCTGAAATCTTGAAGGTGGCTGTAGAGAGCTATGAGCGTCTGTTTGGGGTAGAGCCCAAGATTAAGGCAATTCATGCCGGATTGGAGTGTGGCTTGTTCCTTGAGAAATATCCGTCGCTGGATATGGTGTCGTTCGGTCCTACTTTGCGTGGGGTACATTCGCCTGATGAACGGATGTTGATTCCTACCGTTGAGAAGTTCTGGCTGCATTTGCTGGATGTGCTGGCGCATGTTCCAGTACGAGGCTGAAAACGATGCGTTTAAGATTTTTATTGCTGTGGGTAGCCTGTCTTACATGGGCTACCCTGACAGCTCAGCAGGAGTTCCGCATTATGGAATATAATGTGGAAAACTTGTTTGACTGCCGTCATGATTCTTTAAAGAATGACCAGGAGTTTCTTCCGGAAAGTGTGAGGGGATGGAGTTTCTCTCGCTATAACAATAAATTGAAGAATATTGCTAAGGTTATATTGGCTGCCGGAGAAGAGCAGGCTCCTGACCTCGTGGGATTGTGTGAGGTTGAAAACGAACATTGTGTCAAGGGATTGGTGAGGTATTCTCCTTTGCGTGAGGTGGGGTATAAGTATGTAATTACTCAATCTCCGGACGAGCGGGGAATTGATGTTGCTTTATTGTATCAGCCGCAGACGTTCAGATTGCTTGCCAAACGGGTTATCTCAATTCCTTCTGAAAAAATAAAACGCCGTCCTACCCGTGATATTCTGCATGTTACAGGAAAGGTGGTTTCGGGCGATACACTGGATGTGTTTGTGTGTCATATGCCTTCACGTGCCGGAGGGCAGGTGGAGTCGGAGCCTTATCGGTTGTTTACTGCTGGTATCTTACGGAGGAGTGTCGATTCTGTCATGGCGGTCAGACAGTATCCGAATGTGATTGTGATGGGCGATTTTAATGATTATCCTTCTAACCGTGCGCTGGTAGAGGTGCTTGGTGCGGTGAAGCCGGAGGGAAAAATGTACTCTCGAAGACTATATAATTTAATGGCAGGAAAGCCGGGAGGAACGTATCGCTTCAGAGGTGAATGGGGGCTGCTTGACCAGATGATAGTGAATGGTTATCTGCTGGGTGAGAATCCGCGTATTCATACGGCTTATGAGGAAGCACAGGTGTTGCGCTTTCCGTTTCTGTTGGAGGAGGATGAACGCTATGGAGGGGATACTCCTTTCCGTACGTATAAGGGGATGCGTTATCAAGGTGGTTATAGTGACCATTTGCCTCTTTTGCTGAAGTTGAGCATCCGTGAATAAATGGGAGATGGCGTAAATTCTCAATTTATGCATATCCTCGGGAAATAGATGAAAACTGACGACCTCTCCGCTGTCCTGATGGAAAGCGGGGAGGTCGTCAATTTGTGGGTAATCTTACAAAGAGATGTAGCGTGATTTAATGGAACTCGCGGATTACTTGCTGAATTCTTTATGGAATTCTACTACGGCTTCGATGCCTTTCCGGAAGATGTCTAAGGAGAAGCTTTCATTCGGTGAATGGATGGCATTGCTTTCCAGACCGAATCCCATCAGTACAGTCTTGATGCCAAGGATTTGCTCAAAGTCGCTGATGATAGGAATGCTTCCTCCGCGGCGCACAGCCAATGGCTTCTGACCGAATGCTTTGGTGAAGCCCGCTTCTGCGGCACGATAAGCCGGAAGGCTGATGGGACATACGTATCCTTCGCCACCGTGCATGGGAGTTACCTTGATGTCGACATAATCGGGGGCTATTTCACGGATGTAGTCAATGAATAGTTGGGAGATTTTTTCATGGTTCTGATGGGGAACGAGACGGCTGGATACTTTTGCGTAAGCCTTTGAAGGCAGTACGGTCTTTGAACCTTCTCCGGTGTATCCTCCCCAAATGCCGCAGATGTCGAAAGACGGACGGCAGCTGTTACGCTCCAGGGTGGAGTAGCCTTTTTCGCCTTTCAGTGCTTTGACTCCGATGGCTGCCATGTATTTGGATTCGTCGAAGGGGATGTGAGCTATCATTTCCCGTTCTTCAGCAGGAACTTCTTCTACATCGTCATAGAAATGAGGGATGGTGATGCGTCCGTTTTCATCTACAATCTGAGCCAGCAGGCTGCAGAGGGTGTTAATGGGATTGGCAACAGCTCCTCCGAAGTGACCGGAGTGGAGGTCGCGGTTCGGTCCTGTCACTTCTATTTCCCAATAAGCAAGTCCGCGGAGTCCGGTAGTGAGTGAGGGTAAATCTGCACCCAGCATGCTGGTATCTGATACCAAAATAACATCAGCTTTCAGCAGGTCTTTGTGCTCTTTCAGGAAGGCATTCAGGCTGGGGGAGCCGATTTCTTCTTCTCCTTCAAAAATGAATTTTACGTTGTGGCGCAACAGGCCTTCGTGTACCATATATTCAAAAGCTTTGGCTTGAATCATGGCTTGTCCTTTATCGTCGTCGGCACCGCGTGCCCAGATGCGTCCGTCGCGGATTTCAGGAGCAAAGGGATCGCTTTTCCATAAATCCAAGGGTTCGGCGGGCATTACATCGTAGTGGGCATAGACCAGTACGGTAGGTGCTTCAGGATGGATTATCTTTTCGGCATAGACCAAGGGGTTGCCTTGGGAAGGCATAATCACCGCCTTATCTGCTCCTGCTTTCAAAAGAAGTTCTTTCCATTGTTCGGCACAGGCCTGCATGTCGTTTTTATGTTTGGGCAGTGCGCTGATGCTGGGTATCCGGATGAGGCTGAATAACTCTTCTAGAAAGCGGCTCTCATTTTCCTGTATGTATTGTTTGATGTCCATAAGCTATAATTTTTTAGTTTTGGTTACGAAGATAACGAAAGTTTTTGTTTTTTGAAACTTCTGCGTATCTTTGAGGCCAAATAAAAGGTATCGGATAGAGAGGATGCCTGGTCAACTAAAAGAAGGAATTATGAATAAAGTATGGAATTTAGGGAGAATAGGAATTGCTGCCATCTGCTGTCTGCTGATGACAACGTTGTTTTCATCGTGTGAAGAAACCTATATACATGCCGACCGTGCCATGCCGGGGATGTGGGTTATCGAAGATATTTATGATATCTCGCCAGAGGGACTTGTAGATATGCCCTTCCGCATCGGTGATGAGGTGGAGTTTATGGAAGACGGTTGTCTCTTTTTATGGGATGGCCGCTATGAACATGAGGGCAACTGGTGGGTGGAAGAGCACTTTAATGCTACTTATATCTGTATCAAAATGGAGGGCTATAGAGATCCAATCAGAGGACGCATTAGTGATGTGTATGCCGGTCGGGTGGTTTGGTCGATTTATCCGCATTATGTAAGCGATTACTGGATGGGAGAACCGGTGACGGAACTGACTTTCCGGAGCCTAGAGTAAGGAATCGGTAAAAAAAACGGAGCGTTTTATCGCTCCGTTTTTTTATGTCTTAAAGGTCTTTCAGAAGAATCCGGTTGTTTTGTTCTGTAAATTCTTTACGTGCCTTGACCAGTACTTTCCATGAGTCGGGATAGCGGGCGTTGTCTATTTTGAAATCTTCTGAACCGTTCATGTCTAATTTGGTGAGAAGCATGCCTACCGTCAGACGGTTAATGTCAACTCCGGGGATATAGGTAATGTCTCTTCCTTTTTCGTCGCTGACCGCCTCGTAGATTAAATGCATATCTTGCAGTTCATATAAAATCCGCTTGGTCAGCCGGATTGGAATGCGGTGCTCCCTGCTCAGCTCTTCTGCCGTATAAGGAACTTGTATCTGCTCAAACCGTTTGCAGATGGCTGCAAGAATGATGGTGCAGAAGAAATCATGGTAGCGGCGGCTGATGTTCTCGGTCTCTTTATCGAAACTGAAGGCATCGAGGTTTTGGCTGATGTAGCTCATTTCTGCTCCGAGGAGGCAGATGGTCCATGAAATTTGAGTCCATAGCAGGAACATGGGGATGGCGGCGAAGCTTCCGTAGATGGCATTGTAGTTTGATACCCAAATCTGGCTGTTGATGTAGAAATACTGGAATGCCTGGAAGGCGCTTCCTGCTAGAATACCCGGCAGTATGGCATGGCTGAGGCGTACTTTGGTGTTTGGGATAAAAACAAATAATCCGATAAACATGCCCCATGTAAGGGTATAAGGTATCATGCGGACCAGAAACTTCAGTACCGGACCGAGAAGCAGGTAGTTATCCATCTGTTTCACATACGTGGTCATGAAGATGGTCAATCCACTGGATATGACAATCAGCAGTGGCAGCAGCAGTAACATGGAGAAATAGTCGGTTATCTTTCGGAATACAGTACGGGGATGTTTTACCTGCCAGATGGCATTGAAGCTGCGTTCGATGTTATCGGTCAGAATGAGTACGGTCCAAAGCAACATGATTAAGCCCACTCCGATGAAAATGCCGCTTTGTGCATGTTCCAGATAAGAGTTGACCCAGGTAATAATCAGCTCAGCCTGCTGCTGGGTGACACTTGTACGAAACTGGTTTTCCATTAGGGCATCAAAGCCTAATCCTCGCGCAATGGCAAAAAGAAGTGCTAGGATGGGGATGATGGAAAGCAGGGTGCTGTAAGTCAGAGCTGAGGCACGCACGGGAATGCGGTCGGCTGTAAATTGACGGATAGAAAGAAGAACGATTTTTATACAAGCATAGATGCGGTGCTGCAGCGGTGTTGCCTCCTCATCGGTTACGCGCCAGATGCCGACAGTGAGAAACTGTAGCCAATTCTTGATTTTAGCTTGATTCATGAAATAAGTTTAGGTAAAGGGTAAGGAAAAAAGAGATGCAGTCGGCCGATAAGCCGGGTTCTGTTTCCCGATAAACGGGATGCCTGTCATTTATCTACGCTTCACGTCACCGAAAAGCTCTAGCGGTCCACCCTCCGACGTGGGGCGAGCAACCCTCGTTAATGCCGGTTTACATGACCTTACAACTCCTAAGATGCACAGCCTGTATGTCGCCATACAGCTGGTAGGCTCTTACCCTACCTTCTCACCCTTGCCTTTACGGAGAAAGGCGGTTATTTTCTTCTGCATTACTCCACCCTCGCGGATAGCTTTCTGTTAGGAAGTAGGATGCTCTGTGTTGCCCGGACTTTCCTCTTTTGCATTTATTAAATACACCAGCGACAGACTGTCCGACTGCAATCTCTGCGGCAAAGGTACGTAATAAAACTGAAATATGACGGAATTTTTGTCAGAAATATTGAATGTGTCAGTAAACTGACTGATAATGAATGTAAATTTGTCAGTTTCCTCCGTTAAGTGCGGTTAATGAGAAAAGTTTCTTTGTTAAAAGACGGAAAAAAGAGAGGGGGAGGTGTACAACTGTATGGTTTTTGTTCTACTTTAGCAAATGAAAGGTTAAAACATTATTGAAATTAACAATTAAGAACTATAAGATTATGAAAACATCAACTAAATTTGTAATAGGCGCAGCTGCTATGGTAGCTGTCAGTGCCGGGGTTGCCGGTGTAACTGCGTATGCGGTGATGCAGAATAACCAGAAGGATAATGCTTCTTTTTATGAAGCTTTCAATACAGCTCCGCTGACTCGCACGGCTGCTTTTGATGCGACTGCCATGCAACCGGTGGACTTGACACAGGCTGCTGAAAGTTCTTTGAATTCGGTGGTGCATATCATGGCTGTACAGCGCAGTAAGACACAGGTGGTTCAGGGACAACCGGATATTTTTGATTTCTTCTTTGGTGATGGACGTGGCCGTCAGCGCCAAATCGAAACACCTGAGCAGCGTGGATTTGGTTCTGGAGTTATCATTTCGAAAGACGGATATATTGTGACGAACAATCACGTAATTGACGGTGCAGATGAAATTAGTGTGAAATTGCATGACAGTCGTGAAATGAAAGGGCGTGTGGTAGGAACTGACCCTACTTCTGACTTGGCTCTGGTTAAAATTGAAGGGGATGATTTCCCGGCAATTCCTATTGGAAGTTCGGATGCCTTGAAAGTAGGAGAGTGGGTACTTGCAGTGGGTAATCCGTTTACTTTGGGGTCTACGGTGACTGCCGGAGTGGTAAGTGCTAAGGCTCGCGGACTAGGGGCAAATCAGGTGGAGTCGTTTATTCAGACAGATGCGGCTATCAACCAGGGAAACAGTGGGGGTGCATTGGTTAATGCCCGTGGTGAACTGGTAGGTATTAATGCCATGCTTTACTCGCCGACTGGTGCTTATTCGGGCTATGGTTTTGCCATCCCTACCAGCATCATGACGAAGGTGGTAACCGACTTGAAACAATATGGAACGGTTCAGCGTGCTTTATTGGGTATTGCTGGTCGTGATATGGGCAATGAGGTTTATCCGGAAGAAATACGTAAGGAGCAGAAAGAACTTGGAACCAATACGGGTGTACAGATTGTTTCGGTAGAAGAGGATGGCTCTGTATCGGGGGTATTAGAGAAAAACGATGTAATCATTGCACTGGATGGAAAGAAAATCAAGACCATGAGTGAACTTCAAGGTTTGTTGGCTCAGCACCGTCCGGGCGATAAGATCAAGCTTACGGTATGGCGTGACAAGAAAGAAAAAGAATTTACCGTGACGCTGAAGAACGCACAGGGAAATACCAAGGTGGTGAAGAAAGCGGATATGGAAATCTTGGGAGCAGCCTTCCGTGTGGTACCTGATGAAGTGAAACGACAGTTGAACTTGGGATATGGTGTTCAAGTAACTGGTTTGACCAGCGGACGAATGGCTGACAGCGGTATCCGTAAAGGATTCATTATATTAAAAGCCAATAATAAACAGCTGCGTACGGTAGAGGATTTGGAAACTGTAATGAAAGCTGCTTCACAGTCACCCGACCAGGTCTTGTTTATGACAGGAGTTTATCCTTCAGGAAAGCGTGCGAATTATGCAGTTGACTTGTCGCAGGCTGAATAAACTATCAGGAGGCATAGAATAGGTTTTTAAGGTAAAAGATGGGGGAGGCGTGTTCAGGCTACTGACACGCCTCTTGACTTATGTTCTGATTCTATCTTTGTGGTAATTTAGTAGGGGGACGTTTATCGACGGTCTGTTGGATAGGGTAGAATAAAGAGCCATTTGGCTGGAGAAGCCGTAGGAAAGTGCGCTATAGAAAGAAAAATATAGAATAAGCAAGTAAAAATTCAAATTTTTTTTGTATTTTTGCATCCAAATCGTTTTATATAGAATGAGACAATTAAAGATTACCAAAAGTATCACTAACCGAGAGAGCGCTTCACTTGACAAGTATTTACAGGAAATTGGCCGTGAAGACTTGATTACCGTAGAAGAGGAAGTAGAGCTCGCTCAGCGTATCCGTAAAGGCGACCGTGTTGCTTTAGAGAAGTTGACACGTGCGAACCTCCGATTCGTAGTTTCTGTAGCTAAACAGTATCAGAATCAGGGATTGAGTTTGCCAGACTTGATCAATGAAGGTAACTTGGGATTAATTAAAGCTGCTGAGAAGTTTGACGAAACGCGTGGCTTTAAGTTCATCAGTTATGCTGTTTGGTGGATTCGCCAGTCAATATTGCAAGCATTGGCGGAGCAGTCGCGTATCGTACGTTTGCCTTTGAATCAGGTTGGTTCGTTGAATAAAATCAGCAAAGCCTTCTCTAAGTTTGAACAGGAAAACGAACGTCGTCCGTCGCCAGAAGAACTTGCTGATGAACTGGAAATTCCTGTAGACAAGATTTCGGATACACTGAAAGTGTCAGGCCGTCACATCTCTGTAGATGCTCCTTTTGTGGAAGGGGAGGACAACAGCTTGCTGGATGTGCTGGTTAACGACGATTCTCCTATGGCAGACCGTTCGCTGGTTAATGAATCACTTTCGAGAGAAATCGACAGAGCCCTTTCTACGTTAACCGAAAGAGAAAAGGATATTATTCAGATGTTTTTCGGTATTAACACGCAGGAAATGACGTTAGAAGAAATCGGCGACAAGTTTGGACTCACCCGTGAGCGCGTTCGTCAGATTAAAGAAAAAGCTATTAGAAGACTAAGACAAAATTCACGTAGCAAGTTGCTCAAATCTTATTTAGGGTAAGAAGCGTTGATTTCAGAAAAAAATGCCATCCTTCAGTGATGGGTCGGAGGACCTGAAACTGAAGGATGGCGTTTTTTATACCTGCTGTTGTTACGAAGGTTTAGTTCTTCATATAGCGTTTCATGCCATTAGTTGAAAACGTTTTCAGCTTGCCGTTTTTATCGGTGTAAATAAAATAAGCTTCCAGTTCTTGGTGACGGCTGCAGATGGCTTTGGCTGAATCGAGGCCTAATACCATAAATGAAGTGGCATAAGCATCGGCTGTGGCGCAATCGGCAGCGATAACTGTTGCCGATAGAATGTTATGCTGGATAGGGTATCCTGTGCGCGGATCAATGGTGTGCGCATATTTTTTTCCGTCTTTGTAGTAAAAGTTGCGGTAGTTTCCTGAGGTTGCTAATCCTACATTGGTAACTTCCAGTACGGTTTGTAATTCCTGGTTTACAGCCAGTGAATCATCTACCGGTTTGTTGATTCCGATACGCCATGTTTCCATACTGGGATTTTCTCCTCTCATTACTAACTCCCCTCCAATATCAATCATGTAGTTTTTAATCCCTTTCCGCTCGAACAGTTGGGCTACCCGGTCCACTCCAAATCCTTTGGCAATCGAGCCGCAGTCGAGCATGATTCTGGGGTCTTGCTTTACAATCTGTTTACCGTCGAAGAATACCTTGTCAATTCCTATTAATTGGCGAAGACTGTCAACCTTGACCGAATCAGGAAATTCAGAGGTTTTGAAACCAAATCCCCAGGCATTTACCAGTGGGGCTACTGTGATGTCGAATGCTCCGTGTGTTTCTTTTGAAATCTGCTTTGAAAGGTTGAATACATATAAAAACAGACTGTCGGGGGTCATATCTGTGTTATTATTGATATGAGTAATTACCGAGTTCTTGTTGAAGGGAGATAATGAGAAATCTACTTTCTTCAGTTCGGCTTCGATTTCTGTTTTTAAACTGCTTTCATGCTGATAAGTAATTTTATATATGGTTCCGAAAACCAATCCCTGATCTGTTTGGTAAGGTGATTGTTTTTTTAGAATCAATATAGTGCCTATCACCAGAAAGATGAGGAATGGCAACTGCCATTTTAATTGTTTGTTTGTCATTCTGATAATATAGTTTAGTGGTTTAGTAATAAATGTTCAATCAGTATCTTTAGGCCGATTCCTATTAAGACCAGACCTCCGAAAAGTTCCATCCGGAGGTTGAAGCGTTTGCCAAAGGTTGCTCCAATGACACTTCCGGTCAGAGAAAGAACCAGTGAAGCGATTCCAATGGCCCCAAGGGGCATAGCAAGTGAGCTTAACGTTTCAAATCCGGTAAAGGCGAAAGAAATTCCTACGGCTAAAGCGTCAATGCTGGTGGCTACTGCTAAAGTCAGGATGACCGTCAGTCGAGTAGGGTCGAAGCAGGCTGTTTCTTCATCTTGGAAGTGTGAGCGGATCATGCGTATCCCGAGAAGAGCCAGTAATCCAAAGGCAATCCAATGATCGTAAGCTTGAATCAGGTGACTGAGGCTGCTGGCTCCCATCCAGCCGATGAGGGGCATCATGGCTTGGAACAGACCAAAGAAAAAGCCCATGCGCAAGAAGGTTGCCCATTGAATGCGGTGCAAAATAATTCCGCTGGTGACCGATACGGTAAAACAGTCGATGGCAAGACTGACGGCAAGTAGCCATATTTCCGTTAAACTCATTTAGAAAGGCAGATTGTAAATCAAGTTATACATTAGGTTAAAACTGCTTCCGGCATTTTTCCCGAATCCGGGAACATACCATGGAACAGAATTCTCATGGTTGTCTACACTGATCCGTTTTTTATACCGTACACTCCAGCCCATACAGAATCCTTTGTATATTTTCACCTTCAGGCCTAAAACGGCTTCCATCCAGCTGGCTTTACTCTTGAGTCCGGAGTAAGCATATGGATAGGATATTTCGCCTCCGTAATTAGGATCGGTCATGTCTGGTCCGCTAACATCGTATGAAAAAGAGGTCATACCGTAACGCAGGCCTGCATATAGATATCCAGGCAGGTGGGTCTTTTTGTAGAATACGTTGTAATCCATCCCTATGCGGAAATAAGGAGAAGAGGTTTTGTAATGCAGGTCGTTTCCCTCGTTTATGGCATCTGCTTTACCGTAACCCACTTCCAGTATCGGCATGAACCGGTTTTTCAAGTTGGCTTGGATGGCAATTTCACTGCTCAGAATGTCGCTTCCCAGCAAGTAACTGCCCAGACCGGCTATTTCTACCCCTACAGACAAGCCTTGATAGAGAGGTGTTTTTTCCTCTTTATCCTGCGTGGAAGGTAATTGGGCGCCTGATTTATGAATTTGTCCCCATGCGTCAGGAGAAGCAAGTAAGACACTACTCAGCATCAGTAGTCGTAAAATATAGCTTAAAGTTTTCTTTTTCATTATTGTCAATATTGGGATTAGTCGTTACTAACGAGTCCATCATTCTATTGGTGGAAGTTGCTTCAAGCACTTCATAAAACATCATGGTTCCGCAGTCAAGGTTGATGAAGTAAGGGATGTTACGATGCTTGATGGTAATTACGTCTTGTCCCTGCCGATTGTATTTGAAGATAAACCGGGTAGTTTCACCATAGCTGAGCGGAAGGGTGAGTGTATTCACTTTTGTCTCTTTATTTATTAAAGTGTCATAAATGACGGTGTCATTGGTTTCCAGCTGACCTATGACGGTTAGGGTGTCATTGTATTCTACTGTTTGCCCTGACTGATTTACAAAATTAAATTTGGCAAAGGCCAGGGCGTTGGGTGGGCAATTTTCTGCTTCACAGGCTTGAAGCAGGAAGACTGCCAGCAGCAGTATGCTGAATACGACCGGTAATTTTTTCATGGCGTTACAGTTCTTTCTCTATTTGGTATTTGTTTCTTTCGGGCGAATTGCGTGAAATAAGTTCGCCTATGAATCCGGCAAGGAATAGTTGGGTTCCTAAAATCATCGTGGTAAGCGACAGATAAAAATAGGGATTGTCGGTTACAAGTCCGTAGGGGTTGCCGTGATACATGTCATAAAGTTTCATTGCACCTACAGCGATGACGGAGAAGAAGCCTAAGATAAACATGATGGAACCTAAAAAACCGAAGATATGCATGGGCTTGATTCCGAACTTCGACAAGAACCACAGGGTGAGCAGGTCAAGGTATCCGTTGACGAAGCGGTTTAGTCCGAATTTAGTCTTTCCGTATTTACGGGCCTGATGGTGGACAATCTTTTCACCGATGCGGCTGAATCCGGCGTTTTTTGCCAGATAAGGAATATAGCGGTGCATCTCGCCGTAAACCTCAATGTTCTTGATGACGTCATTGCGGTAAGCTTTCAGCCCACAGTTGAAGTCGTGGAGGTTATGTATTCCCGAAACAGCCCGTGCGGTGGCATTAAAAAGTTTGGTGGGAATGGTCTTTGATAAGGGATCATAACGTTTTTGCTTCCATCCGGATACCAGGTCGTAGCCTTCCTGAGTTATCATGCGGTATAGTTCCGGTATTTCGTCAGGGCTGTCTTGCAGGTCGGCATCCATGGTGATAACCACGTCTCCCTGAGCTTTTTCGAATCCGCAAAATAAGGCAGGTGATTTGCCGTAATTGCGTCGGAATTTGATGCCTTTTACCTTGTCGGATGCTTGGCTTAATGCTTCAATGACTTTCCATGAGCCGTCAGTACTGCCATCGTTTACAAAGATTATTTCGTAGCTAAAGTTGTTAGCTTTCATTACTTTTTCAATCCAGGCATGTAGCTCGGATAGCGATTCCTCTTCGTTATAGAGAGGAATAATAACAGATATGTCCATTATAGTTATATGTTTTTTTTACGTTTCATTACTAACAATGCAGTGGGTAGTGCCAACAGCATGCCGTAAAACAGATTTTGGTAAATCAGTTGAAAGGTCAGGGTCAACGGAGACAGGGAAGAGATTGTGTTAAAGGCTTCAATCAACTGGTCTATGGAAAGAACCATATCTCCCTTAACCGATGATTTCAGTGACTCTAACTGCTCCAGATACATTCCTGATAAAAATCCGTTATCGATGTAGCGGAAATAGATATAGTGTCCCACAGCCGCTAAAAGAGCTGCAAAGAGATAAAGCAGGAAAGTGAAAATATATGCTCTGCCGAATGTGATTATACCGTCGCAGTATTTATTCCGGAAACGCCGGGCATAAATTACGCCGAGCACAGGGACAAAGAGGGTAAGCAATATAAAAAGGAGTTGCAGCAAAGGCATAGTGAAGCCTAATGGGAGAAAAGAAAACTTGATTATCCAGAAAACTCCCATGAAGGTACCAAAGCGCATTGCACCTTCTTGTAAGGTTATTGGTTGTTCGTTTGTCATATATATTTTATTAATTATCCTGCAAAAGTACGCTTTTTCATTTATCTGTGCTATATATAGAGAGGTAAAATCGGTTGTTTTCAAAAAAAAATCGATTTTTTTCAAGAAGGTATTGCAGATTCAAAAAATATGTCTACCTTTGCAACCGCAATCGAGAAACAAACGATGTAAACATCCGAAACGAACGATGAGTGACATACGGGTAAGTCCCATACGGCCAGCTCCTGTTGAATCCTCCAGGGCTTGATCGCAGCAAAGGTAGATGGTCGTAGCGGCGCGATATGGTAAGCTTGCCCACCCGCCTCTTTAGCTCAGTTGGCCAGAGCACGTGATTTGTAATCTCGGGGTCGTTGGTTCGAATCCGACAAGAGGCTCAAAAAGCAGAACTCTAAAAGTTCTGCTTTTTTTATTGTTACTGCTTTGTAAGTTTTTATGCTTCATATTGTTTTTTATTTTTTTTGAAGATTATACTTTATTCGTTTTACGCTTTTCCGCTTTTTCTGTACCTTTGCAAGCATATTCAACAAAACAACTATATCGTTTAACAAACTAAAAACAATGGGTGGTTTTTTCGGAACAGTCGCAAAGGCTGAATGCGTGACTGATTTATTTTACGGCACGGATTATAATTCACACTTAGGAACGAAGCGCGCCGGTATGGCTACATACTCCGAAGGCGATGGTTTCATACGTTCAATCCACAATCTGGAAAGTTCTTATTTCCGTTCAAAATTTGAGAGCGAACTTCCTCAGTTCAAGGGGAAAGCGGGTATCGGTGTTATCAGTGATACAGATCCTCAACCTATGATGATTAATTCTCATTTGGGAAAGTTTGCAATCGTAACCGTGGCAAAAGTCAATAATACCGAAGAATTGGTGCAGGGATTACTTGAGAATAATATGCACTTTTCGGAAATGAGTATGGGAAAAACGAATCCCACTGAACTGATTGCTTTGCTGATAGTACAGGGAAAAGATTTCGTAGATGGTATTGAAAATGTCTTTAATAAGATAAAAGGTTCATGCTCTATGCTGATTCTTACGGAAGACGGCATTATTGTGGCTCGTGACAAATGGGGACGTACGCCTATTGTCATTGGAAAGAAAGAAGGAGCCTATGCAGCTACCAGTGAATCGAGCAGTTTGCCTAACTTGGATTATGAGGTGGAACGCTATGTCGGACCGGGTGAGATTATTCGGATGCGTGCCGACGGACTGGAGCAGCTTCGTAAACCCAACGACAAGATGCAGGTGTGCTCTTTCTTGTGGGTTTATTACGGTTTTCCTGTGTCATGCTATGAGGGACGCAACGTGGAAGAAGTGCGCTTCATGAGCGGATATAAGATGGGACAAACTGATGAGTCGGAGGTAGATTGTGCTTGTGGCATTCCTGATTCTGGAGTGGGTATGGCACTGGGTTATGCCGAAGGTAAGGGAATTCCTTATCACCGTGCGATAGCTAAATATACTCCTACATGGCCTCGAAGCTTTACTCCAAGTAATCAGGATATGCGTGCATTGGTGGCTAAGATGAAATTGATTCCGAACCGGGCTATGCTGCAGGGTAAACGTTTGCTGTTCTGTGACGATTCGATTGTACGTGGAACCCAGCTTCGTGATAATGTAAATGTTTTATATGATTATGGAGCAAAGGAAGTGCATATGCGTATTGCTTGCCCTCCGTTGATTTATGGATGTCCGTTCATTGGCTTTACTTCTTCGAAAGGGGATATGGAACTGATAACTCGTCGTATCATCAAGGAAATAGAAGGTGATGGAAATGCTAAGCTGGCAGAGTATGCTACGACTGGTTCGCCGGAGTATAATGAACTGGTGGAGCGTATCCGTGCCCGTTTCGGACTGACTTCATTGAAGTTTAATACGTTGGAAACCCTGGTTGAGGCTATCGGGTTGCCTAAATGTAAGGTTTGTACGCATTGCTTTGACGGATCAAGCTGTTTCTAAAATTATAAATAAAACGTCAAGGTGTGTTGGCTGATGCACCTTGACATTATTAAAAAAGCGCTTTGACGGATAAATGAAACGTCAAAGCGCTTTTTTAGTTTTAAGCAGTGGGCTGAAACCGCATAATGGGGCTTATGGCTATTTCTGACGGTGACAAATGGTTCCCGTGGCTTGATAAGTAGGCATAACCAGAACTTCGGCTATTTGCACATGAGCCGGAGCGGAAGCTGCATAATACACCACATCTGCGATATCGTCGCCCGTGAGTGGTTGAATCCCATTATATACGGCATCCGCTTTTGTTTTATCTCCACGGAAACGGATGACGGAGAAGTTGGTTTCCACCATGCCGGGCTTAATGTTTGTAACGCGCAGGGGCGTGTCAACCAAGTCAATACGCAACCCGTCGGAGAGTGCTTTCACTGCCGCTTTGGTGGCACAATATACGCTTCCCCCTCCATAGGCTGCATCGCCGGCTATGGAGCCGATATTAATGATATGTCCATTGTTTCGTTTAACCATTTCCGGTACAATCAGACGCGTCATGGCAAGCAGGGCTTTGATGTTGGTATCGATTACAATATCCCATTCATCAAGTGAGCCTTCATATTCTTTATCCATGCCGAGAACCAGTCCGGCATTGTTTATCAGTACATCAATGTTTTGCCATTTGTCTTTCAGTGAATGAATCGCTTCGGTCATAGCTTGCCGGTTGCGCACATCAAAGGGTAAGGTAAGCACTTCCACTCCCTGTGCGGTAAGTTCATTTTTCAGACTTTCCAGTTTCTCAACATTTCGTCCATTCAATATCAAGTTACTTCCCATAGAAGCGAACTTGCGTGCACATCCTTCACCTATGCCGCTGGTGGCTCCGGTGATAAAAATGAGTTTGTTTTTCATAATGTTATGTATTTTTGTGCAGGCATGAACTATACTGTTTTTCCGATGGTTCGTACTTGCTGTTTAAACGTTGTATTAAAAAGCTTCGGTCATGTTGAAATAAAAGAGATTCTGTCCGTTGGTGAAATCACGTCCCATGTCAAGGCGCACGTTCATACGGGGTTGAACTTCAATGCGTAATCCCACGCCTGCGTTAGGCAGTACACCTTCTATTTTACCCGGATTCGGTCCCATGAATCCACATCCGCCCCATGCCACAAATCCCAGGTGATGAATGATTCGTTTCAGCCATGTACTCCGGTCGGTATTAAACATCTGGCGGTACTCTGCTACAGCCATGTGAGTTGATTTATCTCGATATTGTCCCATATAATATCCACGTAAATCGAATGGGGTTCCGGTCAGTACATATTTGTTTAAGGGAACCTCTCCAAATACGTGTTTGCTTTGTACGGTCCAAGCTAGCACTTTGCGTTTTCCTACGCGTTTATACTGTCTGTAGTCAAGCTCTATTCGATAGAATTCCGTATCGCTGCCTAAAAACTTTTCATATATCATTCCCCTGAAATCAAGGTAAAGTCCTTTATATGGATTGGCAGGAATATCACGCGTATCATATGAAGCGAGGATGCCGATACCTGAGCTGAAACTTTTATACCCATCGGCAGTACCTCCGGCTGCTTTGTAGTCAGCCTGCTCTATCAGATGTTTCGCCGGGTCGGTGATATGGTCATAGTTGATATCGATTTGCGGACCGATAAAGAAGTCGCTGTCTTTAATACGGAATAAAAACCACGGATTGATCTGGAGTCCGCTGTAGCGGTACTGGCTGGTAGAATCACTACGCACATAATCTTTATTCGTATCATAGCCTATACCATAAAAGTTCTCCTGTGAGTTCTTATAGGAAAACTGTCCGAAGATGCGAAAACGGTCGTTCTTGAAAAAGAGTTGAGGCTTAACCATAAGGCTGACCCCTCCGTTAAACATGAAAGCCAGTGAAGCTGGAATGACAGAGCGCCGCATTGTGGTATCTTTATGGTTCATACGGAACGTCATGAGTGCACTTCCGCCCACAAGCAGACCAAAATCGGGGGTATAACTCGGACCTCCTAAAATATTGTAATGGAAGTTACGTTTGGCTACCCGTTGGCGCCGTAATTCTTTTTTGGTAAGAGGTGCTTTAACGGTGCTGTCTTGGAGAGATTCCTGTGAAAATCCTGTGGATGTAATGAAGCAGGAAAGGCAAATTAAAATAAATGTTCTCATAATTATCAATTTCAAGGCAAAAATACGAAAGTTCATTGAATCTTTTGAGTTTTCTTGTAAGACTTTATGGTCTTGTAGTGGTTTTTAATAAAAAATGATAAGGAGTTTGGCTATTCGAAACCTATTTTTTACCTTTACATCAATGAATTTCAAAAAATGCAGATATGACAGTAATAGAACGTTTTTTAAAGTATGTAACTTTTGATACACTGTCTGATGAGTCGACCAATGTAACTCCAAGTACGGCGAAACAGATGGTGTTTGCTAAATATTTGAAAGAAGAGCTGGAAGCTATCGGGCTTGAGGAAATCACTCTTGATGACAATGGTTATTTGTTTGCCACTCTACCGGCAAATGTTGACCGTCCGGTTCCTACTATTGGTTTTATTTCACATCTGGATACCAGTCCGGATATGTCGGGTAGCGGAGTAAAGCCCCGCATCGTATCCGGCTATGACGGAGGAGACATTACTCTGTGCAGTAAAGATGGCATTATTCTTTCACCCAAGCAATTCCCGGAATTGCTTGATCATATGGGGGAAGATTTGATAGTAACAGATGGACATACGCTTTTGGGGGCTGACGATAAGGCTGGAATCGCTGAAATTGTTGCGGCTATGGCTTATTTAAAAGAACATCCGGAAATTGAGCATGGTAAAATCCGGGTAGGCTTTAATCCGGATGAAGAAATCGGACTAGGTGCTCATAAGTTTGATGTAGAACAGTTTGGTGCGAAATGGGCTTATACGATGGATGGAGGAGAAGTAGGCGAACTGGAGTTTGAAAACTTCAATGCGGCTGGAGCTCATATTACCATAAAAGGACGTAATGTACATCCGGGATATGCAAAGGGAAAGATGATTCATGCTGGACTGATTGCTTCTGAGCTGATTCAGATGCTTCCTGCCGATGAAACTCCTGCTACTACTGAAGGTTATGAAGGCTTCTATCATCTAACTTCGGTGAAGGGAGAAGTGGAGGAAAGTCAGCTTTCATATATTATACGTGACCATGACCGTGAAAAGTTTGAAGCTCGTAAGGCGTTTATGGAGCAGTGTGTTGCCGTTCTAAACAGTCGGTATGGGGAAGGTACTGTAAGCATTCAGATTAAAGACCAATACTATAATATGCGTCAGCAGGTAGAACCGTTGATGCATATCATTGATATTGCCTTTGCTGCGATGAAAGAAGCTGGCGTTGAACCTCGTGTAAAAGCCATTCGTGGGGGAACAGATGGTGCGCAGCTTTCGTTTAAAGGTCTGCCTTGTCCGAATATCTTTGCCGGTGGATTGAATTTCCACGGACGTTATGAATTTGTTCCGGTGCAGTCTATTGAAAAAGCAATGCGTGTTATTGTCAAGATTGCCGAACTGACAGCAAAACGCTACTGATAATTTGGGGTTCTTGGGTTGAAGTATGATGATACATCATAAACTTAACAACTCAAGAACTCAAACCTTAGGAAGTTAACAGCTTAAGAACTTAAAAACTCAAACCTTAACATATTAATCTTATGAAAACAACTCCCTTTACCGAGAAACATATCGCTCTCGGTGCCAAAATGCATGAATTTGCCGGTTATAATATGCCTATTGAGTATTCAGGAATCATTGAAGAACATCTTACCGTTTGCCAAGGTGTTGGAGTTTTTGACGTGTCTCATATGGGCGAGTTTTGGGTAAAAGGTCCTCATGCTCTTGAGTTTATTCAACAAGTTACTTCAAATAATGCAGCTGTGCTGACTCCGGGAAAGATTCAGTATACATGCTTTCCCAATGAAACAGGAGGTATTGTAGACGACCTTTTGGTTTATGCGTATGAGCCTGAAAAATATATGTTGGTAGTAAATGCTGCTAACATTGAAAAAGACTGGAACTGGTGTGTTTCTCATAATCAAGTGGGAGCTGAACTGGAAAATTCCTCCGATAATATTGCCCAATTAGCTATTCAGGGTCCGAAGGCAGTGGAAGCATTGCAGAAACTTACCTCTTTAAATTTAAGTGAAATTCCTTATTACACATTCCGTGTAGGAGATTTTGCCGGTATACCGAATGTGATTATTTCGAATACCGGTTATACCGGTGCTGGCGGTTTTGAGCTTTACTTCTATCCGCAGGATGCGATGAAAATTTGGAATGCTATTTTTGAAGCAGGCGAAGAGTTTGGTATCAAGCCGATAGGGTTGGGTGCACGCGATACCTTACGTCTTGAAATGGGATTCTGTTTGTATGGTAATGATATTGACGATACAACCTCTCCGCTAGAAGCCGGATTGGGGTGGATTACCAAGTTTGTAGATGGAAAAAACTTTACTAACCGTGCAGCGCTGGAAAAACAGAAGGCAGAAGGGGTAACACGCAAGTTAGTAGGGTTTGAAATGATTGATCGGGGAATTCCGCGTCATGGCTATCAGCTGACTGATGCTGAAGGAAATCAAATAGGACAGGTTACTTCGGGTACGATGTCGCCTACGCGTAAGATCGGAATTGGATTAGGCTATGTGGAAACGGCTTTTGCCAAACCGGGTTCAGAAATCTATTTGGATAATCGGGGACGTAAGTTGAAAGCGCAGGTTGTAAAACCGCCGTTCCGGAAATAAACTTAGCTTATGATAAAAAAGAAAAGAGCCATTAATGGCAAACTTTTTTTGTTTGATAATTGATTGATAACCAGTAGTTAGTTTCGCTTA
>URDR01000040.1 GCA_900546645.1 uncultured Bacteroides sp.
ATACACTTTTGGCGTATACACGCTTTCCAGGCGTGCCTCTTCAACCACTCGAGCACCTCTCCTTAAGCGCCCATAAAGGCTTTGTTCTCAATTCGGGCGCAAATTACAAATAAAAACGCGAACCGCAATCGATTTCAGTCACAAATGTATTCTTTTTTTTCGTCTTACATAACATTCTATCCGCAAAAGTTTATGCATTCGACAAAAATTAATAAACTTTAAAAACTTGAAGCCGCATTTTTGAAGACTTTTAAGGCATTTTCGGTTGTTTCACGAGCAACCTGTGCCAAAGGAACATCATAAACGACCGAAAGTTTCTCTGCTATTTTGGGCAAATAAGCACTTTCATTCCGTTTTCCTCTATAAGGAACAGGAGCCAAATAAGGCGAATCAGTTTCAAGCACAATCCGACTTAAAGGTACATCCTTCAAAACATCCGGAAGAGAAGACGACTTAAATGTAACCACCCCGTTTATACCCAACATAAAATCCGGAAAGGAAAGTAAGGTTTCTGCTTCTTCCGCTGTTCCCGAGAAACAATGGAATACACCACTCAGCTTTGTGTTTTGATAAGGCTTCAACACCTCTATCAATTCCGGATAAGCTTCACGACAATGAATGCTCAATGGAAGACCATGTTCAAGCGCCCATTGGATTTGTTCATCAAAAACGAGCATCTGCTCTTTCCGAAACGTTTTATCCCAATAAAGATCGAGTCCAACCTCTCCTATTCCAAAGAAACGATGAGGAGTATCAAACCACGACTTTACCGCAGCCAGACGTTTTTTCCAGTCTGCGTCCACAGAAGTGGGATGAAGTCCCAGCAACGGATAACATCCATCATGCTTCTCACATGTTGCCAGCAGCGCTTCCACTGTGGTATCATCCACATTAGGCATAATCAAGCGGGTTACCCCAGCCTCACCTGCCCGGATAATAGCTAATTCACGATCATCATTAAACTCTTCGGTAAACAGATGGGTATGCGTATCGATTAGTGTCATCATACTATTATAATTTACGGTTCATTAATTGACAGACAAATGTACGAAGATTTTCTTTCATTTCATCTTTTACCGAGACTTTATCTAATAAATCCAACCCTTCAGCATAATATTTATTAATCTGCTCGGTGCAAAGCTCCGCTATTCCCACCTTATTATATATAGCAGTAACAGCCGCGATCTTCTCTTCAGGCACAACCTGCTCACGCTCTATCCAGCCAAGCAATTCTTTACGATCATTTCCCTTAGCCAAATTTAAGGCAGTAATAAGCATATAGGTCTTCTTATTGCACAAAATGTCTCCTCCTATTTTTTTCCCAAAGACAGCCGGATCACCATACACATCAAGGAAATCATCTTGCAATTGAAACGCCAGTCCCATCTTAATGCCAAAGTCATACAAGTACTGGGTATCCGACTGAGAAGCTCCTCCTAAAATCGCACCTATTTTCAGTGCACCTGCCAACAGTACAGATGTTTTCAAGCGAATCATTTCAATATATACATCAACCATCACATCCATACGCGACTCAAATTCCATATCCCACTGCTGACCTTCACATATTTCGAGCGCTGTTTGTCCGAACGCCTCCATCACCTCTTTCATACAAGTTTCCGGACATTGATTCATCATAAATTGATAAGCAAGAATCAACATCGCATCCCCTGAAAGTATAGCCGTATTTTCGTCCCACTTTTTATGAACAGTAGGCTTACCCCGGCGCACATCTGCCTTATCCATCAAATCATCATGCAAAAGGGTAAAATTGTGATAAGTTTCTATTCCGGCAGCTTGCGAAAATACAGTCGTAACATCTTCCTTATATAAGTTATAAGCCAACAACATCAACACCGGACGAAGGCGTTTCCCTCCCAGAGCCAACACATACGAAATAGGGTCATACAACCCGAGAGGTTCATGTGAAAAAGGAAGCTGTTCAATATAAGAATGTATCTGTTTAAGTAATTGCTCGCTATTTTGCTGTTTCATAACAGAAATTATTTAAGGTTATCCACAAAAAAAGCCGTGTCAAAAGCCTGAATCAGACTCTTGACACAGCCTCATCTATTCAGACCGACTGATTACTGCAACTTGAAGGTTACAGGCACGGTATATTTTACACGTACAGCCTTACCACGCTGCTTACCCGGTTTCCACTTCGGCATCATCTTGATTACTCGAAGCGCTTCTTTATCCAAGTAAGGGTCTACGGTACGCATAACTACCGGGTCAACGATAGAACCATCCTGATTAACAACGAACTGGATGATTACACGTCCCTGAATACCATTTTCCTGTGCGATGGTAGGATACTTAATGTTTTTGCTGATGAATTTCAAACATTCAGCCATACCGCCCGGGAATTCAGGCATTTCTTCTACCACCTGGAAGATTTGCTGTTCTTCCGGTTCTTCTTCTTCTACTTCAACCGGCACATACTTGATTTCTACGGCCTTGTTGTCGTCTTCACTTGAAGAAACATCCGATTCAACAACGTCTGCGTCATTTTCTGCAATCTGCAACACTTCTTCCATTTTCGGAGCCTCGGGGGGAGGTGCTACCGGTTTTTGTTCTTCTGGCTGTTCTGTAATAGGAATCATTTCCTCTTCGAAAAGCACTTCTTTCATACCAGTACCGGTAGTGACCTGCTTGTCGCGTTCTGTCCATTCGAAAGCCACAAACATCGCTGCCAATATCAGCACGAAACCGATTAACAGACCTGTAGATTTCTTGCTCTCAAGATCTGCTTTAGGCGATTTTTTGATTTCCATACTGTTGTTTTTAAATAATTAATAGTATCTCGATTCGGCAAATGTAGTGCTTTTCTTTGAAAAGACAAGGAATCATCCGCAAAAAAATAATAAAAATTAAAGAGAAGAGAGACATTTACCTTGATTCAGAAAGTTTTCTATATCTTTGTTTCACGAAGACAAGATGCGGTTCGGCAATATCTGTACTCCAAAGCAAACTTTTAGTTTCAGATTGCCTCCACCTTTCACAGTCTTTGCTCTTATACATAACATTATAATAAGTTTATCCCAATGAGAAAGATTATTATTGCCATAGACGGATTTTCATCGTGCGGGAAAAGCACGATGGCGAAAGACCTTGCCAAGGAAATCGGTTATATTTATATAGACAGTGGAGCTATGTACCGTGCTGTCACTTTATTCTGTATTGAGCATCACCTTTTTAATGACGACGGCAGTATCCGCGAAGAAGAACTGAAAGTTCAGATGAAGGATATTCAGATTTCGTTTCAGCTTAATCCGGAAACCCAGCGGCCTATGACGTATCTGAACGGGGTCAACGTAGAAGACCGCATCCGCACACTGGAGGTTTCATCACATGTCAGTCCGGTGGCAGCCCTGGCATTTGTTCGTGAAGCAATGGTCATGCAGCAGCAAGAAATGGGAAAAGCCAAGGGAATCGTAATGGACGGACGGGATATCGGAACTGCAGTTTTCCCTGATGCAGAACTGAAAATATTCGTTACAGCCTCTGCCCAGATACGCACTCAGCGCCGTTACGACGAACTGAAAGCAAAAGGTCAGGAAGCTTCTTTTGAAGAGATTTTACACAATGTAGAAGAGCGTGACTACATCGACCAGAACCGTAAAGTCAGCCCTTTACGCAAAGCCGACGATGCCTTGTTATTAGACAACAGCCATCTCTCAATAGAAGAACAAAAAGAATGGTTGAAACTGCAATTTGAAAAAGCAATCCATGCATAACATTGAAATAGATAAAGATTCCGGATTTTGTTTTGGCGTAACCACCGCCATCAAAAAGGCTGAAGAAGAGCTTGCCAAAGGCGAAACGCTTTACTGCCTGGGTGACATTGTGCATAACGGACAAGAATGCGAACGATTAAAAAAGATGGGACTCATCACTATCAATCATGAAGAATTTGCCCAAATACACAATGCCAAAGTGCTACTCCGTGCTCACGGAGAACCCCCTCAAACCTATGAATTGGCCAAACAGAATCACATTGAAATCATTGATGCCACCTGTCCGGTAGTCCTTCGGCTGCAAACCAGAATCAAACAAGAATACGATTCCAGTGAACCAAGAGAAAAACAAATTGTTATTTATGGGAAAAAGGGACATGCGGAAGTATTAGGATTAGTAGGTCAAACAAATGGTCAAGCCATCGTCATTGAGAAGTTAGAAGAAGTCAGCCGACTTGATTTCACCAAAGACATCCGGCTTTACTCACAAACTACCAAGTCACTCGACGAGTTCCGTCAGTTAGTAGCCTACATTGAAGACCATATCAGTCCTTCGGCCTCGTTCCGCTATTTCGATACCATCTGCCGACAGGTAGCCAATCGCATGCCTAACATCCGCCGGTTTGCTTCCTCACACGATTTGATATTTTTCGTATGCGGACATAAAAGTTCCAACGGAAAAATATTATATCAAGAGTGTAAAAAAGTAAATCCGAACTCCTATCAGATAGACCGACCGGAAGAAATCGATAGGAAATTACTTGAAGAAGCACAGTCAATAGGAATATGTGGAGCTACTTCAACTCCTAAATGGCTGATGGAGGCTTGTAAAAAAGTTATAATGACCGAATAGAATTGTAAAAAAACAGAAAAAAACTACAACAATATAAAGACATATTCGTACATTTGCAATGCCAAAAAACATAAATATATAATCGTATGGGAACTATTAAATGTGTCGGTATCCTTACTTCAGGAGGCGACGCTCCGGGTATGAATGCAGCAATCCGAGCCGTAACCCGCTCAGCTATCTATAACGGATTGAAAGTAAAAGGTATTTATAGAGGATACAAAGGGCTGATAACTGGAGAAATCCAAGAGTTCAAAACACAAAACGTAAGTAACATCATACAGTTAGGCGGAACCATCTTGAAAACCGCACGCTGCCAAGAATTCAAGACTCCGGAAGGACGTCAAACTGCTTACGAAACCATGAAGCGTGAAGGTATTGATGCGCTGGTAGTAATCGGCGGAGACGGTTCATTAAGCGGAGCACGTCTGCTGGCTCAAGAATATGACGTACCTTGTATCGGTCTTCCCGGAACAATCGACAACGACCTTTATGGTACCGATACCACCATCGGATATGATACTGCCCTAAACACCATTCTTGATGCAGTTGATAAAATCCGTGATACTGCGACATCACATGAACGCCTCTTCTTTGTAGAAGTAATGGGACGCGATGCCGGATTCCTTGCACTAAACGGTGCTATCGCATCAGGAGCCGAAGCTGCCATCATTCCGGAATTCAACACCGAAGTTGACCAGTTGGAAGAATTCATCAACAACGGTTTCCGCAAATCAAAAAACAGTTCCATCGTATTGGTAGCCGAAAGCGAAATCACCGGAGGAGCCATGCACTATGCTGAACGTGTAAAAAATGAATACCCACAATACGATGTACGCGTAACCATTCTCGGACACTTGCAGCGTGGCGGACGCCCTACAGCTCACGACCGTATCATTGCGAGCCGCATGGGTGTAGCCAGCATTGAAGCCCTGATGGAAGGACAACGCAACGTAATGATTGGTATCGAGAACGATCAAATCGTTTATGTTCCGTTTACCAAAGCAATCAAGAATGACAAGCCGATTGACCGCGAACTGGTGAACGTACTTCACGTACTTTCTATTTAAGGCTTTCGGACAAACCTAACTTATTTATACAAAAAGCAGTATCACCTAAAACGATACTGCTTTTTTCATTTCCACCTCCCCGCTGGAAGCAGTAAAAAAACACTTAGACATTTCACTCAATATACCGAAGCAAATAACAACAAACGCCTAAGCGTTTTCATTCTCTTCCTGCCAGCCTCCCATAAAATTATTTTCCCCACACTCTGCTTTCTAACCCTAAAAAAGATTCCTTCAAATCTTGATTAATTCCGTTTAAATGTCTACATTTGTTAGCAGTGCATTAAATACATACAGCCATGAAAAAACAAGCTGACTATATTAAACGTATCGAAATTAAAGGTCTGTGGGGCAGGAAAAACATTTCATGGGACCTGAGAGCCGATGTAAACATCCTGAGCGGAGTAAACGGAATCGGTAAAAGCACAATTCTAAACAACTCTGTACGCAGCCTCGATGAACTTGAAGGGGGTTCCCTGACCAACGGAGTGAAAGCAGGAGTTTCCTTTGTTTTCTCACCGGAAGATGCCAGTTACATTCATTTCAATGTCATCCGGAGCTTTGACCGTCCTCTCATCAGTTCCGGCTTATTAGAAAAAATAGGGAACCAAAATGTCAAGACCGAACTCGACTGGCAGCTTTACCAACTGCAACGCCGCTATTTAGATTATCAGGTAAATATAGGTAACCGGATTATAGAGTTGCTCACCAGCGGAGTCATTGAAGACCAGGCAAGAGCTGCCGATGTTTCACGTCCGAAAACCAAATTCCAAGATTTGATTGATGAGTTGTTCAGTGAAACCGGAAAAAAAATCATCCGGAAAAGCAATGAAATACAGTTTGAACAAGATGGTGATATCCTCACTCCCTATCAGCTCTCATCGGGAGAAAAACAAATGCTTGTAATTTTACTGACCGTACTGGTGCAGGACAATCAGCACTGCACGCTCTTTATGGACGAGCCGGAGATTTCACTTCACATAGAATGGCAACAACGGTTAATCTCACTAATCCGGAGCCTTAACCCGAATGTGCAGATTATTCTCACCACCCATTCACCAGCAGTCATCATGAACGGATGGATGGATGCCGTAACGGAAGTCAGCGATATTACGACTCACTAAAACTTTTACGCTATGGGAAAAAGACTTACCGAAAACCTTTCTTCCCTGTACATTGGTGCGGCAAACAGTTTAAAGCCCAAACGTGCAAGAAGAAAAATCGTAGCCTACGTGGAAAGTTACGATGACATCTCTTTCTGGCGGTCTTTATTGGCAGAATATGAGAATGAATCGCGTTATTTCGAAGTCATGCTCCCCTCCCAAGACTCACTCGCCAAGGGGAAAAAAACGGTCCTGATGAACCGGCTGGGAGCACAGCTTGGAAGTAACATGATTGCTTGCGTGGACAGTGACTATGACTACCTGCTTCAAGGCAGAACCCAAACCTCACGCTACATCAATGAATGCCCTTATGTGCTTCAAACCTATGCCTATGCCATAGAAAACTATCACTGCTATGCCGAAGGACTGCATGAAGTATGTGTCATGGCTACGCTAAACGACCACCTGCTGATTGACTTCCCTGCTTTCATGAAAGTTTATTCTCAAATAGCCTACCCGCTATTTATCTGGTCGGTCTGGTTTTACCGCAAACACATCCTGTCAGAGTTTTCTCTTCTTGATTTCTGTTCCTATGTAAAACTGGACCAGGTCAGTACCCGTCATCCGGAAAACAGCCTGCAAATCATGGCCAAGAAAGTAAACAGAAAGCTCCGTGATTTAGAACACCGTCATCCCGATGCCTTGCAGGATATTGAAAATATGAAAACTGAATTCCAGCGACTTGGGGTTTTTCCGGATAATACGTATATGTTTATCCAGGGGCATCACATCATGGATAATGTGATTATGCGACTTCTCATTCCCGTATGTACAGTGTTACGCCGGGAACGTGAACAGCAAATACATGATTTGGCAGCTCATGACATCCAACTTCACAATGAACTGACTAATTATCAGCGGAGCCAGCTCGGAGTCGAGGTCGTTATCCATAAGAACACAAATTACAAGAGTTCACCTCTTTATAAGAAGATACAACAAGATGTGGAACGCTTTCTGCAACTTCTGCCAAAGAACCCTTCCCGCCCGAACAATTAAATACAAAACAAGCAGTCACCTCAGCTTATGCTCGAAAACAAGCGAAGGTAACTGCTTTGTTTTTAGTGATGTTATGTTTCCTTACTCTATCTCACTTCTGAAAGTAGATGCAGGAAGCCGGTCTTTGTTCATCAGATTAGCACGGGTAAACGGCTGCCACCCATAGCGCACATAACGCGGATGTTTTACCTGATCGGCAGAAAGATGAACCTTATCACCCACTACTACCGCCTCAGCCGGGAAATACACTCCTTCATATTCTGCCAGTTCAAAGCAAGAGAGCGGCTTCCCGTCAGCCGACTGAAGTCCTTCGGCATACTCAAACTCTACAAACACCTCTCCTTCATGAGCCGTAGCCTTCTTAAAAAGAGGTCCGGAAGGAAGCATATCATAATGATAATCCCGGCAAAGCGCCCATCGCGCCAAGCGTTCGCCCACGGGGCGTTTCTCTTTGGGATGCACATCCAGCGAATCTCCCTTATCTGAAGAAACTGCCATTCCGGTATACGGAATTTCACTCAGCAAACGTCGCTGACTGTCACGGAACCAAGGCCATGACGGACGGTTTAAGCTGGACAACTGCACATAGTAAAAAGGCAGTTCCGGATTATTCCAGTTCTTTCTCCAGCCCTTGACCAGCAGTTTGAACAGTTCGCCATGCGCATCCATGTTATGCGCATTCGATTCTCCCTGATACCAGATTACCCCCTTGATGGGATACTGCTGCAACGGAAGGATACCCGCCTCGAACAAATAACAAGGCTCATAGGGATGACGCTTAAACGAGTCTGTGCTTTTCCGTAAGTTCAGCAAGGCTCTTTCTCTTGCCCACTTCTGAATAAAATCAGAATGAGTCCAATCACTCAAAATAGCCGGAAAGTCTTTTTCCAATGAGTTGCGGTCTACCCACGACTCGGTAGTAGAGCCTCCCACCGCATTACAAATCAATCCTACGGGAACATCCAGACTATCTTGAAGCATCTTGCCAAAATAATAAGCCACAGCCGAAAACGAAGCTGCCGTTTCAGAAGTACACGGCATCCATTGAGTTTCCCGGTAATAAAGCAAATGGTTTACAGAATCAATAGCCGACAAAGACCATTCTGATGCATTCGTCTGCCATCTGCCTTTCATATCAAACAAGCGGATGTTAGGATGAGCAGCCTGAGCTATCTCCCCGGTAGCATTCAAAGACTCCTTCAGCATAAACTGCATATTCGACTGTCCGGAGCACAACCAGACCTCCCCTACAGCAACCTTACGGAAGGTTTCTTTCTGCCGGGGAGTCTGAATGGTCAGTTCATACTGATTGCCAGCTTTCAGCGGATCAAGCATCACTTCCCATTTTCCGTCTGTTCCGGCAACCGCTTTTTTCTTCTGCTTCGCTATCGACACGGTTACGGGTGTACCTGCATCGGCTGTTCCATGGATACGTAAAGGCAAATCTCGCTGCAAGACCATGTAATCAGTATAAATAGCCGGAAGTTTCAAGCCTCCATAATCACCAGTAATACCCGAATACACCGTACGAGCCAGGATGCCTGCACCTTCCGCATTGGGATGAAGCGCGTCGGGAAGCAAAATAGGATAAGCATAGAGAGGCGTATGAAAATCAATTACCTCTGCTCCACTGAGCTGAGCCACAACATCTATCAGAGCCTGAATTTCCTCACGCCACTGACGGGTGCCCGATATAAAGCGCGGATGACGGTCGGCTATGGGTGACAAACGTGCCACGATGATACGGCTTCGGGGATTCACCTGCTTAAACGAATCAATCAGCCTCAAATAATCACCCACAAAATCGTCTCGAAAATCAGGCCAGTTACGCGGGTCGGTATCATTGATACCCAAATGAATCACCACGATATCGGCAGCAAACTGGAGTGCCTGCTGATACTCCTCCTGCTTCACATACGGACGGTGCCCTTTCTCAAGCAACGTAGCTCCTGACTTTCCGAAATTGCCGACTATGTATGAGTCGCCTAACAGCTTCTGCAACTGAGAGGGGTAAGCATCTCTTTCCCTGTTCGCCAGCGTATACCCATAGGTAATGCTATTTCCTACACAGGCAACCTTTATTTTCTCTGCCGCCTGCAATCCTACACAGATCATCCATACCAGACAGCCTGTCAGGAATAGTTTCTTTGTTTTCATTTCTTCAGATAAGGGGTTACGATTTCTTTCCACAACAAATAGCCTTTACCCAACAAATGAAGCCCGTCATTGGTGTACTCTGTCTTCATCTGGCCTTCTTCATCAGCAAAATGAGAGAACAGGTCAATGTATTTCACCTGCTCTTCTGCAGCCATACGCTGAATAAGCCGGTTAATTTCAGGTATCATCTGCCAACGTGAGGTATGTCCGTCAAACATCTTGTATTTCGGAGTAACCGGAAGCACACTCTGTACCAAGATTTCGGTACGGGGAGATTCGTCTTTGATTTTCTTCACAATCCGCCGTACTCCGGCAGCAATCGAATCGGCCGATTCGCCTTGCGGAACATTATTAATACCAATCAACAAGAAAATCTGTGCCGGCTTTCCTTGCGTCAATACAGACAGACGATCGTATACGCCCCACGTAGTATCTCCACTGATTCCTCGGTTTTTCACACGAGGGTTCTGAAACAACTCCCCCCATTCACCCCCGTCAGTAATACTGTTTCCGACGAAAAGAATGTCATCGGCATTCACGGGAAGCTGCTCAAACAACGTAGCCCGCTGGTAATAATAAGTAGAGTACTTACGCTCGGTCTGCCCGAACACACAAAGACTCAACAATAAACTCAACAATAACAAAGACGTTTTTTTCATAATTTCTAAAGTATTAGTTTCTATTATTCTGTTATCCTATCGGCCGAATAAGTAAGATGAGGCAAAGCTTCCTTGCCATCCGGCGTAACAAATACAGCGTTGAACATCCATTTAACCAACCGAGTTTCATGCCCATTGAATTCCCCTACCGGCAGTTTCAAAAGCAACCGGTTCCATCCTTTATGCAAAGTTACCTGCAAAGGCGGACGGGAAACAGCATTTTCATTTTTCAAGGGCACTTCATTGGAACGTTCCGTATGTGTATTTTCCCAAGCAGGAGGAAGTAACTCTTCTCCGTTCAACCATGCCCGGCTACCCTTATAGTCCCAAGTGCCCTGACGGGGCGGCAAGTCGCTTTCCGACCGGCTGTAATTCTGGAACTCCAGCAACAATCCGGCCTGCTGTTCCTGCGGCGAATAAACCCACGTCGATGCATAAGCTGTATGGTTCTTTTCCGGCTGCTCGTAAAATCCAGGAACCAGCGTACCCCACACATGACGCAAATAAACTCCTGCCCCGTAAACCGTACGACTTCCATAAGTCTTTCCTTCATAGGAATAAGTATCCTTCTCTTCCTGTTCAGGAGGGAATGAGCGACTCAAGTCTCCTCCGTTCGGGAAAGCATCGGTAATACGCCATACCACATTGGTCTGTTTCACATAGGGAAACGGCTCTCCCGCAAAAGTATGCTCTTTATGCCAAAGCATCCGCTTTTCAAAGTCAGCAAACTGAGCAAACATCTCACTCTCTTTGTCACGAAGCAAGGTAGTTTCTCCATCAAAATAGCCATATCCTCCGCCTCTCCAGCTACGCTCGGCTAATGCCAGCATGGCAGCATACAGATTATTTTCGGCTGCATTCTGCTTTTCATCCTCTATATAACGATCATTCCAAACTGCAAGAATACTTCCGGCTATCTGTTCATCTCCATGCTTCTGATTATAAATGCGACTGTTATATAAAGCAACGATATCAGCAAACAAATCGAAATGATTGATATAGTGAAAACGGCAGTCAATGGCAGGAATACCCGGCTGAGCCTTTCCGCGGAAACTCCATAACTGGGTCATGTCTATTTCACCTTCCTTGTACTTCCAGCCCGGATTCCACGAGATGACTTTCTTTCCTTTGCTGCGCACATAGTCTACCATTTCAGGAACAAAACGCGGATTGGTAAACTTGACTTCATCGGTTCCAATATGAATATACGGCACATCGAATGTTTCACACACTTCATCCATCAGTTTTTTCAAGATAGCCATTCCTTTCTCACTCTGCATATCGGTGTGAAACGTACGTACAAATGCTTCACTGTGACCGGGCATATCGATTTCCGGAATCAGCATAACATGGCGTTGCTTACAAAATTCCACCAGTTCTTTAGCTTCTTCCTGCGTATAGTATTTTCCTGGCATACGCGTCATGTTTTCCGGAGCATTCAGTTCCGGATAGACTTTACTTTCTAAGCGCCATGCTTGATTTTCGGTCAGATGCCAATGGAATACATTTATCTTGAAACGGCTCAGCAAGTCAATTTCTCTCTTGAGCTCAGCCATTGAGATATAAGAGCGTCCCACATCCTGCATCAACCCTCTCATCCGGAAAGCCGGCCAGTCGGTGATTTGACAAGTGGGAAGAAAATATTTTCCATTCTCTTTACGAACTAATTGCTGCAAAGTTTGTAAAGCTCTGTATGCTCCGACCGCAGTAACTGATTTTACAGCAACTTTAGTTTGGGTTATCTCTACCTGATATGCTTCCTCTTGGTTAAAAGGTATAGCAGAAAAGCGATCAACCCGTTCTACCTGAATGGATTTACCTGCTTTCTGGGACATTTCAACACGCATCTCCTTTAACCACTCCTCCCAGGGTCCTTCTTCTTCCAGGCAATTCAACTGTACCTCGTCTAACACCAATTGGTCATTGGTATATACCAGCTCCTGAGGATAAGGCAAAGGAGCATAAAAGGAATCTGCTTTATCCTGGCAAGAACCAAGCAAGCAAACCATCATAAAAGTAAAAAGTAAATATTTCATAATTTCTCCAATTGATTCTCCAAATTTACATATTTTACGAAAAAGGGGATATTCCTTTTCCAGAATATCCCCTAAAAACTTATTTTACCTGAACTTTACTCAATTTAATTCATATCCCGGAGTTTGAACCAACGCATTGTTTTCTCCTAAAGTATTTTCATCAATAGGCCACAACAGGCGTTTTTCATTCGCCGTAGAATATTTAGTAGTATATTCAGTACCCATCAACCGGATATCATACCAACGCTTTCCTTCAAACAAGAACTCTCTCAAACGTTCTTTCAGAATGGCTTCCACCGGACTTTCATCGCCTGCAGCGAGTCGGTTATCGGTATAGAAGGCAGCATCCTTATCGTTCGGATAGGCCACTTCTGCCTGATGCGCATTATAATAGTCTTCACCATAAGCACGCTTACGCACTTCGTTGATTTCAGCTGTTATATCTTCACCCAGGAATGCTTTGGCTGTGGCAAGAGCCAACAGACAGTCAGCATAACGATAGATAGGATAATCATCTAACCAGCTACGACGCGCATTACCTTCCAACAAGACTCCCTGGAACTTCCATGCGATAGGAGCAGTAAATGTAACAGCATTCGTTTCTTTATCCTTTTTAAAGATACCTTTGATAGAAGCAGCCTTTCTCTGGTCACCTTCGCGGAATAACTGCGTATATACATCCTTATCTATCTGATACTGAATCAATCCGTCAATTTCTTTAACTTCGGTGTCATTCAAAGGAGTTCCTTCTTCATCACAGTAGTTACCAAAGTGAGTAGATCCCATTACCATGGTCATACGATACTGGTCATTCCACATCGAGAACTCATCTCTACCGCTATGCATTGTGAAAATGATTTCCTTATTTTCTTTATTTTTATAAGAGAATACCTTTGAAAAATCGTTCAACAAGGCTACGTCTGCATTTTTCACGGCAAGCAAGGCTGTTTTTGCTGTTTCAAAATCACTTTTTCCACCATTCATTTGCTTACCGCTCCATAAATAGACCTCACCTTTCAGCATCATAGTAGCAGCCTTCGACCAATAACATCTGCCGTTTTTAAATGAATAATCTTCTCCAAACGCATCTTCTGAATTTTGGATATCACTCTTTATCTGCTTCATGACATCAGCTGCCGGTGAAGCTGCTTTTGCTGTATTACCCACATTGATGGAATTTCCGTCTGTATAATCCAAGTGCAGAACGACATCTCCCCATGAACGCAACAAGTGGAAATATACATAAGCACGCATACCATATGCCTGTCCCAAATAGTAAGCCTTAGTTTGAGCATCCAAAAAATCAGCAGCCTCGGCATGTTTAATCATCAAGTTCAACTGATTGATTACTTTATAGAAGTCACCAAAGTTTCCAATTACCGGATTAGCTGCATTCAATGTATTAAAAAACATACGCTCCAATCCGCGCGTAGCTTCACCTGTAAACGGATAAGCATTATAAATATCAGCACGGGGTTCACCTAATTGGAATATCGTATAACTTCTTTCACGAAGCAATCCATGCAATCCGGTATTAAAAGCCTCAAATTGAGCAGGTTCTCTCCAAAAGTTTGTATCTGTGATACTGCTCACCGGCTCCATGTCCAAACAACCTGTAAAAGATGTTGCCAGGCAGCCAGCTATAATATAATTGAATATTTTTTTCATAATCTTAGTTTTTTCAGAATGTTACAGATAAACCAAATAAAACAGTGCGCGGAGTAGGATAACGGCCGTTATCAATACCACGTCCATAATAAGAATCTACAGCTGGTTCAGGAGAAGCTCCGTCGTATCCAGTGATATAGAACAAGTTCTGACCAGTTACATAGACTGAAGCATCTTGCATACCTGCTTTTCCAATCCATTTTTTAGGCAATGTATAGCTCAAGGTTATCTCACGCAAAGCCAAATAGTCTCCCTTTTCGTAGAAACGTGAACTGTTATTATTAACAGCAGTCATACCATTATTTGAACGGGTAATGTTTTTCTTATTCAACTGGTCAGCATAAGTGAACACCGGCAAATCGGTATCCGGATTGGTTTCACTCCATGTATCATGTACTTTGTCAATAATATTAAACTGTCCCTGATACTGTCCCAAAGAGCGAGCCTTCAAGTCGTTATAAATGGTATGTCCCAAAGCATAGTCGAAACGAGCATACAATGAAAGGTTCTTATAAGAAAGAGTCGTTGAGAATCCACCGGTAACTTTCGGGAAGATGTTGCCCACTACATCACGGTCAATACTATTAATCTTATTATCCTTATTGATGTCTTCCCAGCATACATCACCCGGTTCAATAGGTTTCCAGCCATCCGATTCTGCATACGTTTTTCCTGTACTCGGGTTGATCTGGTCTGCCATACCCGGACCATACAAACTTGCTACTTCATCAATCACCATGTTGGCATGTGTCTTCACATCGTTCCAGTCTCTGAAAATATGGTTTTGAACATAACCAACTAGATCACCCAGTTTACCTCCCTCGCGGTATCCTCCAATCCATCGTGTCGGAGTTTTACCGGTTTCTGCATCATACAAGCCTGCAGCCACTTCATAACCATCAATCTGATTAAACGGTTTATCACTTGTAGGCAACTTTAACACCTTATTCGATACAGAAGTTAAGTTTGCAGAAACTTCCCAGTTGAATCCCTTCGGATTAGAAAGAATGTTTGCACGTACTTCCATTTCAAAACCTGAGTTACGCAATTTACCCAAGTTGGTTTTCATGCTATTAAATCCTGTATATGAAGGCAAGTTTACGTCGGTAAGAAGGTCATCGGTTGTTCTGTTGTAATAATCGAAGATAAAGCTCAGACGATTATTAAAGAAGCCCAAATCCAAACCTGCTTCAAATGAACGGCTCTGTTCCCAGCGCAATCCTGTATTCACTAAAGTAGAATTGTAATAGGCTGTCTGACCGTTATAGTTACCTGCACCAATCTGCTTGTATACACCATAAATATCAAAGTTTCCGATTCCGTTTACGTTACCGTTTACACCATAACTTAAACGAGGTTTAATATTGCTAATTACATCTGAGACTTTTGATTCCTTCCAAAAATCTTCCTCAGTAACATTCCATCCTACAGAAACACCCGGAAAGAATCCCCAACGATTGTCTTTCAAGCGTGAAATACCGTCGTAACGAGCCACAAATGAAACCAAGTATTTCATCTGATAGTTATAGTTCAAACGACCGAAAGCAGAGGCAATGCGATAACCTGTTTTAGATGAAGTGGTTCTTGAACGGACAGCACCCGCATTCAGTGTCGGAATATCATCGGTCGGTGAATTTTCTGTTTTAGCCTCCATTGAAAATGAATTATAGCCAAAATACTCACCACCCAACATCACATCCAAGTTGTGCTTTTCTGCAAATGTATCTTTATAGTTTAACGTTCCATTCACCTGAATCTGGGTAAAACGATCCATATTAAGACTTGCTTTACGCGCATTATTTGGCTTATTTTGATGCTGGAATTGATATGATTTTTCAAATGCTTCTTTCTGATAATCGTAATGATACAAGGAAGTATTGGCACTGAGCACTAACTTCTTGGGAAGAATATCCAAATCGAAACCGAAGTTATAAGTTGACTTGCGTGTTCCGTTTTCATTGGTCAGCTTTTGACGATAATACTCCGGATTACCATCACCTGTTCCCCATCCTGAAGCCGGAGTTCCATCTTCGTTATACGGATTCCAAGTAGGACGCTGTGAGCGGGTACGGTAGAAGAATTCATACGTACCAATCCACAAAGAAGGCTGCTGTGACCACGTGTAAGTTGCTCCAGCCTTCACGTTTAAGAACGGAAAGACTCTATATGAACCATTTACTGATCCGGTAAAGCGCTTGTAGCCAGTACCCTTAACCATACCATTTTCATTGTAATATCCCAGGCTGGCATTATAGGTACCTTTGTCATTTCCACCCGTGATATTCAAATAATGGTCTTGAGTTAAAGTGGTATTATCAAATGCAGCATCGTCTAGCTGACCTGCATAATCTTTATACAACAATTGTTTTCCTTCATAATAAGGATCATCCATTACCAGCCAACCCTCATTTTTCAGATGGGCGGTTTCATCTGTCAGATACTTCACATCAATCAACTCGTTCTGAGTACCATATCCCGTTTGTCCATCCACTGCACCTGCACCCGGAACATTGTTGGTATAACGCTTATATCCTAAGCGGTTATAATACAGATAATCGTGAGCATTACAGAAGTCGTAACCAGTACGAGCCATGTTCATACCCAACTTAAACTTATAGTTGACAGAGGCTTTACCTTGTTTTCCGCTTTTGGTTTCTACCAAAATAACACCTCCATTCGCACGAGCACCATAAATAGCTGTAGAAGCTGCATCTTTCAACACCTGGATAGACTCAATATCAGAAGGGTTAATATCACTCATGCTATCACGAATAATTCCGTCAACAACAATCAATGCTCTACTATTCTGACCTGTAATAGTAGCACCTCCACGAAGGGTAATATCAGGCTCAGCTCCTGGCTGCCCCGAAGTATTTACCACACGTAGACCAGTCACAGAACCTTGCAGTGCTTGTCCGGCATTACTCATTGCTGCATTTTTGAGGACTTTATCGTCCATCTTTGAAATAGCCGTAGTAAGAGCAGCACGCTTTTGCGAACCTCCATAACCGGTTACTACCACTTCTTCCAGGGTTTGGGTATCTTCCTTCAGAACTACATTGATCGGACTTCCATTCCACTTAATGGTCTGAGTGATATAACCAACAAATGAAATTTCGATTAAATCGCCTTTGTTTACATTCGGCAAGGAGAAATTACCATCAATATCGGTAATCGTACCATTGGTTGTACCTTTTACTACAACAGAAGCACCGATAACAGTTTCTCCTGTTGGGTCTTTCACAATACCTTGACATGTGGCATTTTGCTGCACAATGTCAAATTCAGATTTGTCTTTGGGTTGCTCTGCGTAGGCTACACCCGCAGACAGGCCGCCCATTAATAGCAGCATGCTGACTGATTTAACTTTTTTGTTCATAAATTCATGTATATGTAAGGTTAAGCTCACGGTTGAAATAATGCTCGTTTTTATCAGCTTATTAATTTAAGGGTAACTTCCTAACAAACTTTACTAAGTTCCTGTTCTTCTCGGCAAATGTATGGAGAATTATTTAATAAGCCAAATATTTAATAAACCAATTATTAATATAAGCCATATTTTTATTTATTAATTTAATATCTTAAATAAATAACTGCTTACTTCTTAAAGAGTATTTTAAAGTATTCACCTGAAGGGACCGTTCCGAATAAGCAAAAAAAAGGAGAGCAGCATAGAATAAAAGGGCGCAATAGCCACCTTTAATCTATCCTGTTCTCCTACCTAACTCTATCTATTATTTATTTTATGATATCACGAAGCTTCACACTTTGGAAAGTCATGTGAGCTACACTGCTTTCATATAAGATACCAATGGTTTCTTTATCAATCATAGTCAAGCATGAGTACCCCCAATTATGACCTTCATCTAATAACAGCTGATGTTCCGCACTCCATGTTTTTCCTCCGTCAAGACTGATTTTGATTGTCATATCTTTACGTGCATTTGTTGAGTTCGGATTTGAGAAAATCAACAAATCTTTACCCAAAACATTATCTTTGGCCTTTACACTAATCAAGCTTGCCATACATACCGGTTCAATCAGTGCGGTACGCGAAGATTCATGCTCTTTCCAAGTACGGCCCAAGTCAGTAGTAGTATATACTGCACGGCTTCCTCCGCGGTTATCACGCATATTCAGCATCAACACACCCGGTTCTACTTCTGCCACTTGTGCTTCTGTAGTATTGGTGCGCGCATGGTTATGTATTGCCCAGGTCTTTCCACCATCCTTGCTATACATGATTCCAGCATTTGGAATACGGGTCTTATCAATATACTGAATAGGGAAAACCAACGTTCCATCAGTCATAGTGATTCCTCTTCCCGGTCCCTGAAGCAAGAAATACCATTCCGGCAATTTCACTTGTTCTGTGATATTAATCGGTTCCGACCATGTTTTTCCGTCATCAGTACTCTTTGCCAACACCAACTGGGCAGTATGATTCATATCCATACCCGGATGCGAGCTCCACCATGCTCGCTGGTTTCCCATTCCATGTGTCCAGGCCGCAACCACCCACACAGTATTGGTTTTTGTATCTACTAAGATAGACGGATCTCCCACTCCATTCTGAGCAGCAGGAAGACCTCCATATTCCTTAAACGATAAAGGCAAACGCATTTTTTCCCATGTTTTTCCTCCGTCGGTACTACGGCTCAAACCAACATCTACATGTTCCTGTAAGTCGACACTGCTATTATAGCGCACATCATACACCCCCAAAAGAGTTCCTTTGTTAGTTGTTACTAATCCCGGAATACGGAATGCTGCCGAACCGTCGTCTCCGGCATGACGAACTCCGATACCCATACGGCGCTCAATACTCTTTCCTGCTACATTTTTAGACGGAATAACCTTTCCGTCTCCTTTCACCTGAGTTACTTCTGCCGTTATTTTTGTGTGTAATGAAGCCGTAGGTTTCATTTCAATACTCACCCAAAAGAAATTATAACCGGGAAATAAGGGCTGTTTTCCTGCAAGTGTAACAGAGGTAGAAGAAGGAGTCACTTCCGACTTCTTAATTGCATAAGAGGGATTAGCTGCCAAGGTTTTTCCCGGAGTATGGCTTGATATATAATCAACCGGGGCAAAACGCTTTTTACCTCTATCCTGAGGAGCCTCTGTTCCTCCATAATAAAGTTTAATCGACTTAATTTGCGACAAAGGCACATTTTTGTCAAAACAAACCGTGACTTCATCCAACGTCTTTGTATCTTTTGCATCAAGACGCATATAAGCCAACACATTGTCATGCCGCTCAATAAGAATCGGTATTTGCGGAGTTTTCACAAACACTGTATCTGCGGCTTGAAGACCAACGGAAATCATTCCGAGAAATAAAGTTAATAGTTTTTTCATCATATAAGTAAGAATTATATTTTTACTTTAGCTATCAGTTTTCTTATTTTACCCTCACCGATTATAGGAGCATGAGGGTCTTCTGGATACACGATGACGAACTGTCCCGGAAGTAGGTCCACAAAGGTAGTAGGTATATCTGAATAAAGTGCACAGTCTACTTCTTTTTTATACTCCTGCTTCAACAGGCAAACTTCTTCCATTGCTTTCCAGCCGATACGTTCTTTCCCTTCCAACAGAATGTGAATGTCAATATAATCACGATGAACTTCGAGGACTTGCTCTGATGCCTTGACACATGCAGGGTTGACATTGTTTATAAATAAGTTCTCGCCATCCAGTTCAATTCTGCCACAATCAGTATGAAGCAGATCGTGACTTTTTACATAGTCGAACAATTTCTTAAAAAGAGGGTGCAGAGATTCAATCCGACCGCTATTTTGTAAATTAGATACTATCATTTTATACGAGTTCTTAAGTTTATGAATTTATTTTAGTTCTTACTTCATGTTATCTGTTTTAGGACGCAGGAAGTAAAGCTGGGCACAAAGTGCAACAGCAACCACAATAGCCAACATGGCAAAACCTGTACCCAAGTCACCATTATCACCCCATTTTCCTAACAGGTCTGTAATGAAAGCTCCGGCAAAGACCCCAACCATATTCATGACCCCATAGGCTGTAGCCCGCTGTCTGGAAGAAACGAACTGACAAAGAATAGGCATGTTGTTTGTATCGAAAATACCATATCCTATACCAAATAACAATCCAGCTCCTATCACTGCCACAATATTATGTCCAAAGCCCAACAAGAGTAAAGAAGGAATGGTCAAGCCTAAACCTATAGCTCCTGTATAAACACGGCCACGCAAGTTTTTCTGCACCCATCTATCTGATAATGTTCCACCTACAATTACCCCAATAAACGAAGAAACAGCAATGGTAATCGTTGATATAGGTCCGGCTTGCGACATCGGTAAATCTAAGTTTTCAGCGAATAAAGTTGGAAGCCAATTCTTTGTAGCCCATCCCGGAAGGCTGGGAGCCGCAAAATAAAGCAAGATTACCCAAAACGCCACATTAGTAAGCAGTGATTTCAAACTGGTAAATACTTTCTCCTTAGGAGCATTGGGCTGTAACTTTTCATCAGAAGTAACTTCTGCTTTCTTATCGTGTAAAAACAGCATCAGAATCAGAGCATAAGCAATGCCGATAATACCAAACCAATGAAAAGTGGTATGCCAAGAAAATGCTTCAGCTACCGTAGCTCCAAATCCCCCCACTGCCTGTCCGGTATATAAACCGGTCATATGAATACCAACAGCCAAAGAACGTGATTTTCCTGTATGATAGTCGGCTATCAGTGAGAGTCCAGCCGGTATATATAAAGCTTCACTTACTCCCATTAAAGCACGAAGCCAAAAGACCTGGTCAAACGTATTGGCTATACCCATCAGATAGGTAACCGATGACCATACAAACAAACTCCCCACAATAAGCCATTTACGGTTCAATCGGTCGGCTATAATTCCTGAAACCGGGCTCATCAAACCATAAATCCATAAAAAAACTGCCATCAGATAGCCAAAATTTGCAGCCGACTGCAACTCTACAATATCAATCTGCATGGCCTCTTTCATCGTGCTGAGCATCTGCCGGTCCATATAGTTGAGCAGTGCCACCCCCCAGAGTAATCCTACAACAATCCAAGGATAAATCTTTGAATTTTTCATATATTATTTTTATACCGTTAACAAATACTGAAACTTGCCGGATTATTCTCCGGCAAGTATTTCATGACATAAAGTGTATCCCTTTATCATCATCCGCGGGATATGAAAAGGTCCTTTAAAAAGATTTCCTTTAGCAGGTTGAGCCACTGTTCCATCACGGTGCAGATATCCATACCACTCGCCATACTCATAATCAGGAAAATGCGCATAAGTCCAGTCACTGATTTGCTTATGACGCTTCAAATATTTCTCATCTTTTGTCAGCTTATAAGCATACAAGTTCGCAATGATTGCTTCTGTTTGAGGCCACCAGAACTTCATATCTTGTGAATAATCCTGAGGAGGAAGGTTCTTGCAGTCCTTGAAGTTAATTATACCTCCATACTGCTCATCCCATCCCCAGTCCCAAGACCAGTCAAGAATGGTCAATGCCATATCAATCAGTTCTTTGTTATTGTCCATCGTGCGTGCCACATCAAATAAGAACCAAGAGGTTTCAATACAATGCCCCGGATTGATAGTGCGACCATTCGTCGTATCAATAAATTCCCCTTTCGGACCTACCATTTCCAACAACGCTTTAAACTCCGGATGCATAAAATAGTTTTTCAGTGCATAAACCGACTCTTGTATCTGTGCATCCAATTCTGGATCATCAATCACTTTCTTAAGACAAGAAGCCACATTAACCATAATCATGGTAATGGAGTGTCCCTGTACCTGAACAGAAGGGAGATACTTCGGTTCAAGAACACCAGGGGTATTCAGGAAGCTACGCATGCGCTTAAACAAATCAAGTGCTTTCTTAGCATATTCTTGATTTCCGGTAGCCAATGCATACTCAGACATGGCAATAGCGGCAAAGCTTTCTGAAAAGACATACCGTCTTTTACGAAGCGGAGTGCCATCGGCTGCCACTTCAAAATACATACGCCCATCCGTATCAAAACAATATTTCTCAATGAAATCAAGCGTAAGTTTAGCTGCCTCAAGCCATTCCGGATTTTTTTCGATGTTATTATACGCAAACGAGCATATGAAGGCAAAACGCCCCTGAAACCAAACCGACTTTGTAGAATCAATCAACTGCCCGTCACGTCCCACACAAGTATAAATACCTCCGTTCTCTCTATCAAGACCATTTTTCAACCAAAACGGCATGATATTCCGGGTGAAGTCTTCTCTATAGACTTCGCCCCAATATTTGGCATAATTTTCTGCAAGCATAAATAAGATTATTAAAATTTATTACAACGCTCAAAGAAGTTGATAGCTTCTAATTCAGCTTTCATACGAGCCTCTTCCTCATCCGTCATATTCTGGAAAGGAGTACGATTCTTGCCTAAATCCAGACCTATCAGTTTCATGATACGCTTTCCGCCCACGATGTTACCGCGATAATGGCAGATAACATTGATTACCTCCTGAGAGAAGTTTTGCAACTCACGTGCTTTTTCAATATCACCTGCTTTCCATGCATCAATAATGCCTACCAGATTGATACCGTTATAGTTGGTTGTACCTCCGATACCACCTTGTGCACCGCCCATGGCCAATGAAGGAAGAATGGTTTCATCCTGACCGTGCAGCATATCAAACTTACCATTCTTATATAAACGACACTGATTATATTCGTAAATACTTTCAAATGTATATTTGATTCCGGCAAAATTCGGAATGCGACCGTCAACTGCTTTCAGCAATTCAACCATCGGCAAGAAAGCACCATTGAATGCCGGAATATGATAATAATAGAAAGGAAGTTCAGGAGCACCTGCTGCGATTTCTTCGCAGTATTTCACCAGTTCCTCAATACGACCTACTTTCGGAAAAGGAGGAGCCATTGCACCAATTCCCCATGCTCCAATTTTCTGAGCATGTTCTGCCAACATTCTACTTGCTTTTACACAGCAGCTGCCAACGTGCACAATTACTTTAAAACCTTCCGGAGCAACTTCTACCCAACGCTCTGCTAATTTCATTCGTTCTTCCTCGGTCAGCATATATCCCTCGCCAGAAGAACCATTGATAAATACACCTTTCAAGCCATTTTTAGCCAACATATTTGCGTAAGCCGCAATTGGTTCATAGTTTACTTCACCATTTTCATAAAACGGAGTAAACGGAGCATCGATTAACCCAATAATTCTTTCCATAATATCATATTTAATAAATTGGTTTATTTAATTACAGCAAAATTAGCGATATATTTTTATACTACAAGATTTTTAGACTTAGTTTTTGAAATTATTTTTCTTTTTTAAAAGGATAAACCATAATTTTTGATGTACGTATTCCGGGCTTTACCTCCCCACATACCATATACAAATAAGAATGATGATAAAGAAGCACACCTCCCGCACGTGCCATACCGGGTACATCGGGATATACCGTCCATACCTGACGCTTAAAATCAAAACACAAAACATCATCATTAAATTGATACCATGCAGGTTCATGAGTCAAATAGTCCTTTCCCACTTTCCCTTCAATCGCTCGTTTAAATAAAGTATAATTAACTCCACCGGTAAGAATAAGGTATTTACTGTTTTGAGTCCCACTCCCCCCTACTAAACAACGCTTTTCTCCAGTAGCTTCTCGCGGAAGAATACTAAGATAATTCCATGTATCCGATTGGGGGATGTATTGAAGAACATCCTGAGACAGAATACTTTCCTTTTTTCCCTCAGGAGCCTGAAAGCCTCCTATTAAATAAAGAGAGTTTCCATCATTTACCAAAACAGGCTGCACCCGTGCAGGTCCCGGAAACGAAGCCATTTTCTCCCAAGCCACCCCTTTCTTCAAATCAAGCCTATATAAAGAGTTTTGACGCTGTTGCTGATTCCCCCCTGTAATATAAACACATCCGTCAAGAAGAGTTGCCGAAGCATTATCAATTGCCTCAGGAAGAGAAGGTAAACTTTGAATTACAAAATCAGAAGTTCCACTTCCTTTTTGTATCCGAAAAGCGCGGGTAAAATTAGAATCAGAATTATTTCCTCCTAAACAAACCAGTCCTTGGGGCGTTTCAACAGCACAACCATAAGCCACAGGAAGAGGCAAATCCACAATCGGCTTCCACTCAAGAGAATCTGCTTTTGTATTTAAAGCATAACATTGATTATAATATACCTTCTTTCCTCCTTCAGCTGCCGGAACATCCGGAAAATTACAACCTCCTCCCACTACGAGCCAATCACCTACAAAACCAGCAAAGGGAGCTGAGACACCATTGAGCACTGGATAATCTGGTATTTGTTCATTCTTCTGAAACGATACTTGAGCAAGCATCCCAATAGCCTGACAAAGTAAGGTTCCCCATACCAAAAGCTGTCTTTTCATTCGATTTTTCATATAAAGTTAATAGAATTCCGTTTTCTAAATGCTAAATATACGCATAATATTTAATCTTCCTTTTATTTAATACAATAAATA
>URDR01000041.1 GCA_900546645.1 uncultured Bacteroides sp.
GTATTCCAATCGCCCTGCGGACGCATTTTCTTCGGAGGAACCAACGGCATTACCTGTTTCACTCCTGAAGACATAACCAATGCCACCACTGAAGCCGATATACAAATAACCGACTTCCAGATATCCGGTCAATCTGTCAACAAGAATACGCTGTCGGGAGGAAAGCCTATCTTAAGCAAAGCCATAACCGAGGCTACCGATATCCGCCTTTCGTATCAAGACAATACATTCCGTATTTCATTTTCCACCATGCAGTATGATCATACCCGGCAGACTTATTACCAATACCGCATTCGTGAGTTAGATAAAGACTGGCTATCCACCCCGTTGGGAAGCAATTATGTGACATACAATAATCTGCGCCCAGGCAGGTATACCTTCGAGGTACGTGCCGTTACACGAAATCACCTGTCGGAGATACGCACCCTTCATATAACCATCACACCTCCATGGTATCAATCATGGTGGGCATACCTCATTTACAGTTTGCTGAGCATCGCCTTGCTTTTCAATCTGATAAACTATATACGCATCCGTATGCGCCGGCGCCGTGACATGCTCGAATTAAAACATGCAGAAGAACTGAATGAAGCAAAACTGCAGTTCTTCATTAATATATCTCACGAGATACGTACCCCGATGACGCTCATCATCAACCCACTGGAAAAACTGATAGCCAACTGCCAAGACCCGGAACAAAACAAAATCTATCTGATGATTTACCGCAATGGCCAACGCATCTTACGCTTAATCAACCAGATGATGGATATCCGGAAAATCGAAAAAGGACAAATGCGCCTCTCATTCCGTGAAACCGACATGGTGGAATTTATCAACGACCTGATGCTTACGTTTGAGCACACAGCCCAACAAAAGCATATCAAATTCTCGTTTATACATTCCAATCCAGAAGTAAAAGCCTGGGTTGACTTAAATAATTTCGACAAGATTCTCATGAATCTGCTTTCCAACGCATTTAAATATACTCCCGATGGGGAAACCATCACCGTAATCTTAACCACCGGAGAAGACAAACAAGCTAAAACAGCCTTGCGGCACTATATTGAAATCAAAGTAACTGATAGTGGAATCGGACTGGATGAAGCTCAAAAAGACTTTATATTTGAACGCTTTTATCAGATAAACAACGGAATCACACATAATCAGAGCGGAACCGGAGTAGGCTTGCATCTGACCCGTTCGCTGGTAGAGCTCCACCACGGAACAATAACAGCCGACAACAACCCGGGAAGCAACGGAAGTACGTTTACCGTACGCATCCCCTCAGGATGTGACCACTTGAGCATGGAGGAAATAGAAGCAGGCAGAAAAAATGAACAGCATATCTCCCTGAATTCTGATTCTCCGGTCAAAAAAGAAACAGTGGTTTTACCGCAAACCGAAGAAGAACCGAAAAAGAAAAGAGCAAAAAACAATCTGACCCTGCTTATCGTAGACGATGAAAAAGAAATTCAAGACTACTTGAAACAGGAACTTGCCAACGAATATAAAATAGCAACCTGCAATGACGGGAAAGAGGCTTATGAATACTTGCTCAACCACGAAATAGACCTTGTGGTAAGCGATGTTATGATGGATAATATGGATGGCATGACCTTATGCAAGAAAATCAAGCAGAATGCCAACACCAACCATATCCCCGTTATCTTGCTGACTGCCCGCGACCGGGTAGAAGATCAGGTAGAAGGGCTGGATACAGGAGCAGATGCTTATATCGTCAAACCCTTTAACACCGAAATATTAAAAAGCCGTATTGCGAGCTTATTAACCAACCGACGGATTCTAAAAAATAAATTCAGCGGAATCCAGCAGCAAAGTGGCAAGATTCAGAAAATCACACTCAAGTCGGCCGATGAAGCCTTATTAGACAAGATTATGAAGATTATCAACGAAAACCTTTCCGAAACCAATCTCAACGTAGAAATGCTTGCCGAGGCAGTAGGGCTGAGCCGGGTTCACCTGCACCGCAAGCTGAAAGAACTGACCAACTTGTCTACGCGCGACTTCATCAAGAACATTCGTATGCAGCAGGCATCCGAACTTTTAAAAGAAAAAAAACTAACCATCTCGGAAGTGGCTTATGCGGTAGGCTATAACAGCCTGTCACATTTTTCAAGTTCGTTCAAAGATACTTATGGTGTAACACCTACAGAATATATGCAAAGCAACCTTGCTAAGGACGACACGGAGGCAAACAAAAATATACCACAAGAGGCCGATGACAAGAAAAGACCGGAAGCAAACGGGGATTAAACCGAAAATGCACATTCACAATAACTTTAAGCCAAACCGGTACATTCCAAGTCATCAAGTCCGGACATAAAGAAATTATAGTAGACAAACATAAAAAAAACCTTGAATATTTTGGCAAAATAAAAAATATTCATACCTTTGCATCCGCAAACGAGAGATTAGGTCCTCGTATAAAGCCCGGAAGTTCTTTCCGGAGCATAAGGATGGCCCGTTCGTCTATCGGTTAGGACGCAAGATTTTCATTCTTGAAAGGGGGGTTCGATTCCCCCACGGGCTACATAATAAACAAAATCACGAACAATTTTAAAGATTAGTCGAGATGGCAAATCACAAATCATCTATCAAAAGAATTAGACAAGAAGAAAAAAGAAGACTTCACAACAGATATTATGCTAAAACAATGCGTAACGCAGTGAAGAAACTTCGTGCTACCACTGACAAAGCAGAAGCAGTTGCTTTGTTCCCTAGTGTACAGAAAATGTTGGATAAATTGGCTAAACGCAACATTATCCATCAGAACAAAGCTGCCAACTTGAAGTCTAAATTGGCTGCATACATCAGCAAATTAGCTTAAGCAATCGCTTTACGTGAAAAGATATTAAGGTCGGATTTTTAATCCGGCCTTTTGTCTTTTGTACCTGACCCCATACATATGCATCAACCATCTCCTCTCTGGAAAACGCTCAGACATCTCTTCTAAAACAACAAAGTAAAACAAGCCAAACAACTCGGTGTCTTTCTACCCCCACCAGGGCCTTATCTTACCACTATCTTGCATATCTTCTTTTTTCAATACAGGTGAACGATGTCAAAAAATTAGACAGGCGGTGTCTAATTTTTTGACACTCCAGCAAACCCACTACCAAAGCAATTATCTAATAAACAAATGGTTAATAGTATGGCACAGTATTTGATTTACTGTTTATAACTTATATAGACTAAATCAAATGAAACCATACAGAAAAATAATCTTCGCCTTGTGCTTATGCAGCTGTTCACACATTTCAAGCCTTATGGCTCAAGAAATGTGGAGCATTGACCAGTGTATGCACTATGCCGTGACACATAACCGGACAGTAAAGCAGCGCCAGCTGGAAGCCGACAACGATAAAATGGAGCAGATAAAAGCCATCGGCAATTTTCTACCGGGCATAAGCGGAAACATCTCTGCACAATATAACTTCGGACGTTCGGTTGACCCGGAAACCAACACGTATAACAATATCTCAACTTTTAACAACGGATACGGACTTGAGGCTTCACTCAGTTTATTCAAGGGGGGAAGCCTGATTAATCAGGTACGGCGAGCAAAGGCCAGCCGATTATTAGGAAAAGCCGAGCTGGAGGAAGCACGCGATAACACGGCTCTTGAAACTTTCCAAGCCTATATTGATGCGCTCTATTATTATGGTACGGCTCACTTGGCACAGAAGAAATTTGAAGAAAGCGATTCACTACTTTACAAGACCAGACGTCAGGAAGAGCTGGGACTCAAAGGACGTGCGGATGTAGCACAGATGGAAGCTCAGCAAGCTACCGATGCATATAACCTTACCCGCCAGCGCAACCTCTTTCAAACAGCCATGCTCACCCTCAAGCAGAAAATGAACTATCCTTCATCGGATACGTTGGTGCTTGATACTACTCTGGTTTATACTCAGTCAAGCAGCTTTATCCAGCTTGACCATGAGCCGGCTGAAGAAGTTTACCGCATCGCCATCCAAGTAAATCCCACATTAAAACAGTCGGCGTTAAACAAAGAAGTGGCACGCATGAACCGGAAAATATCATGGGGAAACCTCGTTCCTTCCATCTCTCTGTTCGGGGGAATCTCCAGTTCTTATTATAAAGAGCTACATGCCCCAAATTATCCCGGATTCCGAAGCCAGTTTCACAACAATTTCGGTCAGTATTTCGGAATCAGCATGAGCATTCCCATCTTCAACCGGATGAATGGAGTAGCCAGTCTCCGTCAGGCACGAAACAACTACCGCATTGCCTGCGAACAATACGAAGCCCAAAAAGAAGAGTTGCAAAAACTGGTGGAACAGGCCGTACAAGACCGCGAAGGTTATCTGCGAGAAAGTATTCAGATGGAGAAAAAGGTCGCATCCGACTCACTGGCCTATCATGTAACTCGCCGAAAATACGAAGAAGGTCTGATGACCTCGCTCGATGTGCAAAACAATGCTGCCACACTGCTCGAAAGCCAGACTTTACTGCTACAAAGCAAACTGACATACCTTATGAAATGTCGACTCGTGGACTACTATAAAGGAGAGAACATTATTCAACTGACAACAGAAAATTAAAAAGAAACTATGGACATACAATTAGAAAAAAAGAAAGGTATTCAAAAACGTCATCTCCCCTACCTCATCGGAGGAGCAGTTATCCTGCTTATCGTGGGATGGATTATCTTTGGAAACCATGCTTCTACTTTAAGAGTAGACGGACGTGCCTTGAATATAGCCGAAGTGGCTTATGGCGAATTCAATGATTACATCCGCGTAAACGGACAAGTACAACCCATTTCTGTCGTGCAGCTCAGCCCCGAAGAGGGAGGTATCGTGCGCGAGAAAGTGGTAGAAGAAGGCGCTCATGTCAAACAAGGAGATGTCATTCTCCGTCTGAGTAACTCAAATCTCGATCTTCAGATATTGAACGCCGAGTCAGAGCTGGCAGAAAAGCAAAACCTGCTGCGAAATACACAGGTCACCATGCAGCAAGACAAGCTGAACAATGAAACTGAAAAAGTGCAGCTTGACATTGACTCCCGCCGCAAGCAGCGTACTTTCAGCCAGTACGAACGGCTCTATCAAGAGCGGCTCATCAGCCGTGAGGAGTATCTCCAGGCAAAAGAAGATTATGACGTAGCCCTGAAAAAGCAAAGCCTCATCACGGAACGGCTCAAACAAGATTCTCTGTACCGTAATATTCAGATGGACCAGATGGAAGACAATCTGCAAAACATGCGTAAGAACGTGTTGCTCATCCGTGAACGAAAGGAGAAACTGGAAGTGCGTGCCACTATCGACGGAGAACTGGGACTGCTGGATGCCGAACTGGGACAAAACATTACCGCCGGACAAATGGTGGGTCAAATCAATGACCTTTCCGACTTCAAGATTGAAGCAATGATTGACGAACACTACATTGACCGCGTGACCAACGGGCTACCGGCTACCTTTGAACGCCAAGGTTCACAGTTCCGCCTGAAAGTGCGCAAGGTTTATCCGGAAGTACGTGAAGGACGCTTCCGCACCGACTTTGTCTTTGAAGGAGAACGCCCGGAAAATATCCGCAGCGGACAGACGTATTACATTGACCTCCAACTAGGTGAGCCTACTGAAAGCGTACTGATTCCGAAAGGTACTTTCTTCCAAGTTACAGGAGGCAACTGGATATTCGTAGTCGATAAAGATGGAGATAAAGCCTATCGCCGCAAGATACGAATCGGACGCCAGAATCCACAGTATTACGAAGTAACCGAAGGACTGGAAAAAGGCGAACGGGTAATTATCTCAGGATATGAAGCTTATAAAGATAATGAAGTATTGATACTGAATTAGTTAACGAGATACCAGATGACAGGTCGGCAAGGTTAATAGCTATAGCCTTTCTAACAGCACCAAAACCTCTCTCACTCATAAGGCATGTAGCCAAACCTTGGCCTCTTGTCAACTAAAAAGAACGAACAAGCATGAAAACATTTATCAGAAACTTCTCACATACCTTCCGGCGTTTCCTCAGCGCAAGCCTGCTCAACATTGTGGGGCTGAGCCTTGCCTTTGCCTCGTTTTTCGTCATCATGACACAAGTGGATTATGACTACAGCTTCAACAAAGGATATAAGGACTACGACAAGATATTCCGGGTAGAATTTGACGGGAATAAAAGCGGGGCATGGCAAAACAATTTGCCCCGCCCGTTAGGAAAAGTCATAGAAACCAGCTCATCACATGTCGAAGCCATTTCCACCATACTTTCCTGGTCAGACAATTCCGACTATGAAGTAAACGGGCATCTGTTTAATGAAACATTTACAGCCGGGTTCGGTGACTTCATAGACACATTCCAGCCGGAAATGCTCTGCGGATCTACCCAAGCACTTGAACAACAAGGACAGATTCTGATTTCCCAATCCATGGCTCTCCGCTTTTTTGATACAACCGATGTTGTCGGGAAGATTATCTTCGACGGGAAACAAGCCAACAAAAAGCCCTTGACCATTGGCGGAGTATATAAAGACTTCCCGGCAAACACGCAATTCGGGAATTCCATCTTCTGCGCCCTTCCCGATGCCGATAACCAGAATGCCTGGAACACGTATAATTATCATATTTATGTAAGGATAAGCAGTACGCAGGAAAAGGAAGGAATCGAAAAAGCCGTATGCAAAAAGTTGGTAGAACTCAATCCTTTCTACAACATCACCTTGCAGGGCGACCAGTTTATCCGCCTCACCCCATTGTCTGAGGTTCACTTCTCGACAGTCGGAAACAAGAGCGCAAGCAGCCGCACCACCCTCTACCTACTGTGTTGCGTCTCTTTCCTTATCATCGTCATTGCCGCCATTAACTTCATGAACTTCTCTTTGGCGGAAACACCCATGCGCATCCGCAGTATCAACACCCAGAAAGTATTGGGCGCAACAGCCCGCTCCCTGCGCATCAGCCTCATAGGCGAATCCGGAGCCATCAGCCTCATTGCTTTCGGACTATCGCTTGTTTTATTGTTAGCCTTACAAGACTCCGGCATACAAGACCTGGTAACCGCCGACCTGACCTTGACCAAGCATCCTTTCCTGCTGATAACGACAGGAGCTATCAGCGTGTTGATGGGAGTCTTGGCCGGAATTTACCCATCGTATTACGTTACCTCTTTCCCGCCTGCCTTGGCCCTGAAAGGTTCATTCGGCCTGTCACCCAAAGGAAAGAGCCTGCGTACCGGTCTGGTCGCCCTCCAGTTTTTCGTATCGTTCATGCTGATAATCGCCATCGGAATCATGTATGTACAGAGCAACTATATCCGTACGTCCGACTACGGATATAACAAAGACGCAATCGTTGTAGGAAGAATAAGCAAGGAAGATATGTCTCGCGCCGAAGCCATAGCAGAAGAACTTTCTCGCATCCCTGGCGTAGAAAACGTAGCCCTGTCGCAATTCTCACTGAATTCTTCGGACAGCTATATGAGTTTCGGAATGGGACAGGAAGAAAAGCAGATGAACTTTGAAGTATTCCCCATTGATGAACACTTCCTCAAAACGACGGGAATCCGCATCACCGACGGACGGAATTTCAAGAATACTGACGGATGCGAGTTCATATTCAATGAGGCAGCACGACAAATGTATCCGTGGCTTACGCTCGGAGAACCCCCTATCAAAAACGGAGGACTTCCCTATCCGGTAGTCGGATTCTGTGAGAATATCAAGTTCAGCACTTTCCGTAACGATGACACCACCCGTCCAATGGCTTTTTTATACGGAAATGAAACATGGACACAAAAGAGGTTTGTCAACATCCGCATAGCCGCCGGAACAGGCCGCATCGAAATTATCAGGTCGTTACAAAAGGCAATGGAGAAATTCACCCCCGGACACGACTTCAACTTCCGTTTCATGGATGAAGTGATTGACGAAGCCTACCACAACGAACTGCGATTCACCCGTCAGATTCTGCTGTTCTCTCTTTTGGCCATCGCCATCAGCATCATCGGCGTGTTCGGACTCACCATGTTCGAGAGCGAATACCGGCGCAAGGAGATAGGCATACGCAAGATTATGGGAAGCTCTACAGCCGAAATACTCTATATGTTCAACCGCCGCTACCTCACCCTCCTTGGCGGATGCTTCCTCGTGGCTGCTCCATTCGGATGGTGGATAGGAAGCAACTGGTTAGAGGGATTTGTCGAAAAGACCTCCATCAGTCCGTGGATATTTCTCATCGCCTTCCTACTCGTCACGCTGATTACCATGATTACCGTAACCCTACAGAGCTGGAAGAATGCAAACGAGAATCCGGCATACAGCATCAAAACCGAATAAGATATATAACAACTAAAAACTCAAACCATATGAAAACAGCTCATTTACTCTTAACAGCAGTCTTTTGTTTAAACGGATTCACCTCTTGCATGGCAGGAAGCAACAAGAAAATCACCGAAACCCGCCCTATACAGCCCTACACCTCTATTCAGATGGATGGTGTAGCCTCCGTTCAATTCACCCAAGGCAATAACTATTCATTACGCATAGAAGGCGATGAAGAGCTGGTGAAAAGCCTTATCACCCAAGTAGAAGACGAGACTCTTATCATTGACAACGAAAAGATAAAATGGAGAAAAAACAGAAACAACGGCAATGTGACCGTTTTTGTTACCGCCCCTATGCTTGAAAAAGTATCGTTTGATGGAGTAGGTTCATTCAAATGCCCCCAAAGATTGGTAGTAGAAGACTTCCGCATTGAGAAAGACGGGGTGGGAGCTATGGAAATAAACGACCTGCACTGCCGCGACCTTGAAGTTGAGATGGATGGAGTGGGAAGTATCGACCTACATACCGAATGCCATGACATGGACGCTCAGATTGACGGAGTGGGAGGAAGCAAATTAACTTGTAAAGCCAATCATATCAGCATTCAGAAAGACGGAGTAGGAGGCGCAGAAATCAATGTAGACTGCCAAATGCTGGAAGCCGACATAGACGGTGTGGGAGGAATCACCTTCAGTGGAAAAGCGCAGCAAGCCACCTTCGAGAAAAACGGAGTGGGAGGCTTCAGCACCAGCAAGCTAAAAATCGGTGGTAAATAATTGTAGCCAACTTAAAAGCAAGCAAGCATGAAGACAATTATCAGAAACTTTTCACATACATTCCGGCGTTTCCTCACTGCCTTCCTGCTGGTCACATTGATTACCATGCTTACCGTAACCATACAGAGCTGGAAGAATGCAAACGAGAACCCTGCCAACAGTATTAAGACAGAATAAATGAATCGTTCCCAGGCATCATGGTAACCAATCGTCACCTGAAACCCTGTCAACTAAAGAACAAAAAACGAATAAACCCATGAAAGGATTTCAAACCTACTTTACCTTCTTAGAGCGAAACAAGCTCTTTACCTTTGTCAATGTAGCCGGACTGAGTATCTCGCTGATGTTCGTCCTGCTCATCGCCAATATGGTTACACGCCAGCTCACCATCGACAAAGATTTGAAAGATGCCGACCGCATCAGTATCTTTGCCAACGAAGTATGGGCAGGAGCGCATTACAATTTAGGCGACCGGTTGGCTAGCCGTTACCCAGAGATAGAAGACTGGTGCGCCCTGCGCGGTCATGAAGGCGTAACCGTGATAACAGACAACAACCCTGTAACCGCCCAGCTGATGAGTGTGCGCAAAAACTTCTTCGACTTCTTCAGCTTCGCCCTGCGTGAAGGGAACCGGGAACATCTGCTTACCGACGATAACAGCATGGTTATTACACGTTCAGCTGCTCTCCGCCTGTTCGGTACAGAACATGCCATGGGAAAGACCCTAACCATAAAAAACTGCAACAATCAGGTCTTTACAGTAACCGGAATCATCGAGGATATTGACAACTCTGTCATGCCCTCTGAAGCCGAGCTGTTCATTCCCTTTGAAAACATGAAATACCTCAATCCGAGCTGTGCCATTGAACAAGCCAATATGGGAAACGCCGCAGGAGCGACCTTGTTTCTGCGAACAGCACCGGGTGCCGACCTCAACAGCAAATCGGACGATGTGGTGAATTACATGAAAGAATTCTTCTGGATTTATCAATACGGCTCCATGAAAGAAGCCCATTTCATTCCACTCCACGATTTCTACTTCTCTAACATCTGGTGCGAATCAACGCTGAACCAGTACGACTTCAAGCTGGTTATCATCTTCATTACCGTAGGCATACTGATATTGCTCATGGCAGTATTCAACTATGTAAGCATGAGTGTAGCCCAAACCTCTTACCGTGCCAAGGAAATGGCAACACGCCGCTTGCTGGGTTCCTCCCGTCCAGATATTTTCTGGCGCATGATTGCCGAGTCATTTCTGCTTACAGCCGTAGCGTTTACACTCGGCTTCATATTGGCGAAGGCTGCCGAACCCGTTGCCATGAGGTTGCTCGATGTAAAGCTGAACCTGACAGGCGATTTGACTCCTCTCGTTATGCTTGCCTATTTGACACTCATTCTAATATTGTCCCTTCTGTCCGGCTTCTTCCCTGCCACCATTCTGTCGAATTATAATCCGCTCGATGTGGTAAAAGGAACCTTCCGGCGCAAAACAAAATCGCTTTACCTGCGTCTGCTCAACGTTGTGCAATGCGGACTCACCGTTGCCATGCTTGCCTGCACACTCTACCTAAGCGTACAGCTTTACCGCATCCTCCATGCTCCTTTAGGTTATGAATACGGTAATGTGCTGACTTATCCACCGATGGCAGAAAAAAATACCTTGCAGCTTTTCCGTAACGAAGCCCTCAAACTGCCGTTCGTTAAACAAGTCTCATTTTCTCAGGGACTTCCCATCGATGGAGGGAACAACAATACGATGCAAGTCCAAACAAGGGACAGTTTGAAGGAGATGAGTTTCCAGACCTTTACCGTTGACTCGGCTTTTACCGACATCTACCACATCCGCATAACGGAAGACCGTCACATGACCTACAATGACAATACGTATTTTGTGAGCGAAAACACGATGAAGGAATTAGGAAATACCGGGCAGACAAACGAAATAGTCAACAGCTATGGTTACCGTATGCGCATTGCCGGGCAGTTCAAGGATTTCCACATCCGCTCGCTCGCTGTGAATGACCCTCATCCGCTCCTTATGAGAATCGCTCCGGCAGATAGTATCTATCCGTGGAATATCTCCATCGAAGTACAAAACGGCGACCTTCCTGCCTATAAGCGTGAGCTGGACGGATTGTATTCCCGCCTCATCGAAGGAGTTCCGTTTGAATCGGCATGGTATCATGATCTTGTAAGCAATACGTATGCCCACTTCTTCCGGATAAACAAGCTCATCGGAATCTTTACCTGCGCTGCCTTGCTAATTTCCTTATTAGGACTGACTGCCATGAGTATCTACTTCATAGCCCAGCGCAAGCGCGATATTGCCATCCGAAAGGTATTCGGTTCAAGCACCATCAGTGAAATGCGTCGTCTGATGCTGTTCTCACTCACCTCACTTACCATCAGCCTTTTGGTTTCCATTCCGTTAATCGTGTTCGGGGTGTATCAGATAGACAAGATTGTAACTTATGAAAGCACATTCCCCTGGTGGATTCCAATTACCGCCTTTCTTATCGTTACGCTGATTTCATTAGGCTCAGTTTACTTGGTTAGCCACAAGGCCACCAGAGAAAATCCGGTGAATAATCTGAAAACGGAATAAAAAAATAACTATCTTTGTACCGGCACTGAGGTGACATTAAGTGCCGGTATTCATTTTATATTTTTCAGTATCATTATGTACACAGTCATGAAGCGCATGGAGGTTTCAGCTTCTCATTCCCTGAAACTTTCTTATCCGAGCAAATGCGAGCATCTGCATGGTCACAATTGGATTATCACTGTATATTGCCGCGCCAGAGAGTTGAATGCAAACGGAATGGTTACCGACTTTACCCACATCAAAGAAATTGTAAAAGGACAACTGGACCACCAGAACCTGAACAATGTACTTCCCTGTAATCCTACGGCAGAAAACATCGCCCGCTGGATATGCGATCAGGTGGAGAACTGCTATAAAGTGGAAGTCTGCGAATCGGAAGGAAATACGGCTGTCTATGAGAAAGATTAACGAGATATTCTACAGCCTGCAGGGAGAAGGATTTCATACTGGTACACCAGCGGTATTTGTACGGTTTTCTGGTTGTAACCTGAAATGTAATTTCTGCGACACACAGCATGAAAAAGGAATCCTGCTCTCGGATGAGGAAATCATAAATCAAGTCAATTCGTATCCGTGCCGTATGGTGATTCTGACCGGAGGAGAGCCCGGACTATGGATCGATGAGCAACTGATAGAAATGCTTCACAAAGCCGGAAAGTATGTGGCAATAGAAACTAACGGAACTTGCGTATTGCCAGAAGCCATCGACTGGGTTACCTGTTCACCCAAAGACGCTCCGCTGAGAGTAAAGCGGATAGACGAAGTAAAAGTGGTGTATCAGGGTCAGGATGTTTCACCGTATCTGGAGCTTCCCGCTCGCCAGTATTTCCTGCAACCCTGCTCTTGCCAGAATACCAAAGAGGTGATTGATTACATCAAGATGCATCCGCAATGGCGGCTCAGTCTTCAGACACATAAATTAATCGATATACGATAGGTAGCCAAGTGACGAGTTGACAAGGCTTTTATCACCTGAGGGATGAAAACCTTGTCAACTCGTTAATTAATTAATCCGTTACCTCACAGCCAGTTCCCGAATCGTTTCATTCAGTTCATCTGCTTCCATAAGCTGTTCCAGTGTGAGATGCATGCGCCAGTGCCAGTAGTTTAACGGATTGGCAGGCACATTGATCCGTTCTGCTTCTACATCCGGATTACGCAAAGCCTCATCCACCGACAGCCAGTCTTGCCAAGTCAAGATACACAGCATGGAAGGACTATCCAAATGCTGCTTGATTACTTCTTTGCAAAGCCATCCGGGAGCCTGTTTGGGTACTTCTCCCCAATGATGAAGCTCATCGTGATAAAAACGCTCTGTAAGCTGCGGATCTTCCTCCCACCATCCTCGGAAAGTAGACATATCATGCGTTCCGATGGTACACACCGAATGATACGGATAAGCCTCCACCCGTCCGAATAACTGTCCCATGGCTTTCGGCATACGCTGGATTTCGAGGGAAAGAATCTGCAGTTCATTCATTACCCAAGGAACACAATCGGGCACCATGCCCAAGTCTTCCCCACACACCAGCATGGAAGTAGACTGAGTCAGTTCCGGGAGTTTCTTCATGGCTTCCCGATACCAGAACTCATTATGACGTTGATAATAATAATGGTTATATAACTGATTAAAGGCTTCCTGCTCTTGCGGGGTAAGCTGCTTGAATACATAATCATTTTGTACCGCAATACGCGGATGATACCTGTCGGGCTGCTTGCGGTCGGGCACAAACAAGACATCACTGATGAGTTCATACAGACTTTCTTTGAGCTTCAGGCTCTCTTCATCTGTCTTTCCGGCAAACCAAGCCTCTACTTTGCGCTGGGTATCAAACTCCGGACGCATCTCATATAAATCATGATGCAAAGGACGGACAAAGGTTTCACGCACCAAATCACTCTGCTCGCCGAACAGGGTATTCAGCATATACTCGCTGATGAACGGACGGAGCATCTGGTCGGCACGGAAATTCAGACCGAAACTGCGTATTTCATCTACACTCATAGGAAGAGAGGGAACAAACTGTCCCAGCAATCCGTGCACACTGTGGTCTGGAATTTCCCAAATGCGGAAGAAACCAAGGATATGATCAATGCGGTAAGCCGTAAAATATTCTGCCATTTGAGCGAAACGTCTGCGCCACCACAAATAATGATCCTGCTCCATTACCTCCCAGTTATAAGTAGGAAATCCCCAGTTCTGCCCCTTGGTACTGAAGGCATCGGGCGGTGCACCTGCCTGTCCGTTCAGGTTGAAGTAGTAAGGTTCCACCCATGACTCCACACTGGACCGGCTGATGCCGATAGGAATATCTCCTTTGAGAATGACTCCCCGGCTACGAGCATACGCTGCTGCTGAAAGAAGCTGCACATGAAGGCAATATTGCAGATAATAATAAAATCCGATTTCACGATAGCTGGAACTCTCCGGAGAACCAAGAGAAGCAATCGCTTCGGCATCGTATTCGCTATAGATTTCCCACTGACGAAAATCGGGAGTACCGTAACGGTCGCGCAACACACTGAAAGCAGCATAAGGCAATAACCAGTGAGAGTTACGTTCAAAATAAGCATGAAAGGCCTCCGATTGCAACACCTTCTCACCTTCTTGCAGATAAACGGCACGCAGATAAGCCCGTTTCAAGCGGTTGACTTCCTCATAATCCACTTCCGGAAGCTGATTCAAGATGATGCGTTCTTCCTCAAACCGGTCGGAAGCTTCCTTGTCGGTCAGCGGAGGGAGCTGACGCAGGTCAATATACATCGGATGGAAAGCATAAATAGAAATGCTGTTATACGGATAAGAGTCGGTCCAATGCCCGCTCATGGTCGTATCGTTAATCGGCAGAATCTGTACAGCACGCAACCCCGTATCGGCAGCCCATCTGACAAAGGTCTTCAGATCGCCGAAATCGCCCACTCCGTAGCTTCCTTCCGAGCGTAAAGAAAAAACAGGAATGGCGCATCCGGCTATACGGACAGCCGACTCTTCAAAAAACACTTCGGTTTCCATGGGTAGATATGTTTCGCCCCGATGAAGTGGTTGGATATGAAACAAGCGGTTGGGATGTGTCTCCCATGCCATAACTCTGCCCGTTTCGGCATCTATCGCCACAAACTTATATTCAAACGGCAAACGGAGAGAAGATACACTGACAGTTAAATGCCACACATTAGGCTGCACTTCTACCATGCGGAGCGGACGGCAGGCTTCCCAATTACCTAACGCATCACAACTGCCTATCAGTCCCAGCCCCTGCTTCCGGGTGGTCAGTCCCGGACAAAGTGCACGGAAGGTGATGCAGCTTCCCACTCCATCGGACAGATTCACCGGTTGCTTTGAGTTATATGGTCCATTAAACGCCGCACTGTAACGAAAAGCATCAACGGGTAAATCACGCCAACAGTCATCGATTATATAATGGCTCTGCTGCTCATTTCCCGGATAAAAAGAATGGGCAAGGGCTCCCAGCTCTTTACGTACACATCGGCTATCGCGAAAAACAGCATAACGGTAAGTCACAAAAGCTTTATCGTCTTCTGGCATATATTCTGTGGTTCCCTGCCATTCGTTGCCGTCACGGGTGGAAAGTGGAATGGCTTGTCCATGGTTGCCTTCCATCAAAACACACAGGCTTTCTCCCCATACCGTACGGTAGTTTATACGAAAAGTCAGTTTCATAGTCTTTTTCAGGTATTTGGTTATTCTTACTCCAAAAATACTGTTTTTTTTCTTTTCCCACGCCCGTGCAGGCATAAAAAAATCCCGAAAGGAGTACTTTCGGGATTCCCTCGGTGTAAGATGCGAGGATGGATTTAGTAAATAATTAAGTTATGAAAAAGTAACCTTATGCGTCAATATTGGCATAGGTTGCATTTTTTTCGATAAATTCACGGCGCGGAGCCACATCATCCCCCATTAACATGGAGAAGATATAATCGGCTTCAGCCGCATTTTCTATATTAATCTGCTTCAGCACACGGGTTTCCGGATTCATGGTAGTTTCCCAAAGCTGGTCGGCGTTCATTTCACCCAAACCTTTGTAACGCTGTGTGTGGATGCCTTGCTCACTTCCGTCTCCATATTTGCGGATGAAAGCATCGCGTTCTTCGTCTCTATAGCAATATTCGCTGATTTTACCTTTGGTACATTTATACAACGGTGGGTTGGCAATGTACAAGTGTCCTGCCTGAATGATTTCGGGCATGTAGCGGTAGAACAGTGTCATGATAAGGGTGTCGATGTGAGAACCATCGACATCGGCATCGGTCATGATGATTACCTTATGATAACGCAGTTTGTCCAGATTGGCTTTCTTGCTGTTTTCTTCGTCACCATCTACCCCGAAGCGCACACCCAATGCCTGAATGATGTTGTTTACTTCATCGCTTTCAAAAGCTTTGTGCCACATGGCTTTTTCTACATTCAGAATTTTACCGCGCAAAGGCAAAATAGCTTGGAACTGACGGCTGCGGCCTTGCTTAGCCGAACCACCTGCAGAATCACCCTCGACAAGGAAGAGTTCACACTCTTCAGCCACACGGCTGGAACAGTCGGCCAGTTTACCCGGTAATCCGCCTCCGCCCATCGGACTCTTGCGCTGTACAGACTCACGTGCCTTGCGTGCAGCGATACGTGCGGTAGCTGCCAGCACCACTTTATCAACAATAATCTTGGCTTCCTTGGGATGTTCTTCCAGATAATAAGTCAACGCTTCACCTACTGCTTGGTTCACCGCACCGCTTACCTCATTGTTACCCAATTTGGTTTTGGTCTGTCCTTCAAACTGAGGCTCGCTCACCTTCACCGAAATAACGGCAATCAGACCCTCACGGAAGTCTTCCCCTGAAATCTCTACCTTTGCCTTTTCAAGCGCCTTGCTTTCTTCGGCATATTTTTTCAGAACACGGGTCAAGGCTGTACGGAATCCAGCTTCATGCGTTCCTCCTTCAATGGTATTGATGTTATTTACATACGAGTGAAGGTTTTCACGGAAACCAGTGTTATACATGATGGCGCACTCAATGGGTACACCCTGCTTTTCTGTATTCAAATAGATAACATCGTCAATCAGCGGTGTGTTAGTAGAGTTCAGGAAACGCACGAACTCTTTCACTCCTTCTTCTGAATGGAACACTTCGCTCTTATACGAGCCGTCTTCTTCCTGTACGCGCTTATCGGTCAGCTTGATGGTAATCCCTTTATTCAGATAAGCCAGCTCACGCATACGTGCCTGAAGGATGTTATATTTATATTCGGTTACGGTAAAGATGCTGCCGTCGGGCCAAAAAGTCTGACGGGTTCCGGTGATATCGGTTGTACCTACTTCTTTTACCGAGTAAAGCGGTTTACCGCATTCATATTCTTGTTGATAGATTTTTCCGTTACGGAATACGTTGGTCGTCATGTGAGAAGACAAAGCGTTCACACACGAAACACCCACACCGTGCAATCCTCCGGATACTTTATACGAGCCCTTGTCGAACTTACCTCCGGCATGAAGGACGGTCATAACGACTTCAAGAGCTGATTTTTTTTCTTTCTCATGGTAGTCCACCGGGATACCACGACCGTTATCTTGTACGGTAATTGAATTATCTTCGTTAATGGTTACTTCTATATGGGTACAATAACCGGCGAGGGCTTCGTCAATCGAGTTGTCAACCACCTCGTACACCAAGTGGTGTAATCCTTTTTCGCTGATATCGCCGATATACATAGCGGGACGCTTGCGCACAGCTTCCAGTCCTTCCAATACTTGGATACTGCTCGCTGAGTAATTGCTTCCGCTGTTTGGGTTCAGTTCTTCGCTCATTGTTTTCTAAAAGTTTTAAGTGTTCAAAGATAATGAAAAACTCCGATATAACCTCTTTTTCTGCATTTATATTATACAAACTTTTAATCTTATACAACCGGATGCACCTATTTTATACAAACTCACATACAGCCTCATCCTATGACACTACAACTAAAAACCGTGTGGAAATACTTGACATCAAATACTTAAATCAGCAGATTAATATATACTACTTTTAGCATTAATCGTTATATTTGCAGAAAGAAGCACCATTCACGTCACACATACGCAACGCCATTGCGTTTGCCAAAGCTCCGACACAAGGACAGGACATATTCCACTATGCCCCTAAATCAGCCGGAGCAGAAGATTATATGAGAGTGTATGCAATGGGTTACTGACAAGAGAAATACTTAAAAGCACATGGAAACTAAAATCAAAGACAAGATAGAATATATTGTGATTTGCATATCAGAGTTTGCCAAGAGACACAGACTCACACTGCCGCAGTCATTCAACTATCTAAAACGTTGGGGAGGAATAGATTTTCTTGATAAAGGATATGAGGTTGAACATCTGTTCTCCATTGAAGATGCTGTAGATGATTTAGCAGACTACTGCAAAAGGCAGGGAGGGCAGTTGGCATGATACTCTATCACGGTTCGAATCAGGATATAAAGGAAATAGACCTGACAAAGACACGCCCCAACAAGGATTTCGGACTGGGCTTTTATCTGACAGAGGACAAGGAACAAGCCATGAAAATGGCGGAACAGAAAGTCATACAGTCAGGCGGAAGACCAACTGTTAATGTGTACGAATTTGATGAAATCCATCTGTCGGACAATGAGCTGAATGTAAAGAGATTTGAAGGCTATACCGAGGAATGGGCAAGATTCATCTTAGCCAACCGAAACCGGGAAAGCCGGACAAAGATACATGACTATGACATTGTGATAGGGGCTATCGCTGATGACAAGGTGGGAGTACAGTTGTTCCGGTATATGAAGCAGTATATCGACCTGCCTACCTTAGTGAAGAACTTGCAGTTCGTAAGACTGACTACCCAGTATTATTTCGGAACGGAACGGGCAATCAAATTATTGAAGAAGCTATGACAGACGATGAACAATTCATGATAGAGTGCATCACCACCGAACTGACGGAATATGTGATGCGTGATTACCATATCGGAATGAAAGAAGCTTTGGATATGGTCTATAACTCAGTAACCTATTCAAAGCTGCTCAACACAAACAGCGGGTTATATTATCAAAGTCCTCTGCTAATCTATGACATATTCAAAGAAGAACAGGTCAACAACGGGAAAAAGGAACATGAAAATGGCTAATAAAAGAAATTCAATTCATCAAATATCTTGCAAACATCCTGTTCCAGACTCCTTCTTATGGATATTCTACTATCAAAATTGCATCAAATATGAAAAAGACAATATGCCATTAGAAAAGATAGCAGAATATACCAATCTTCCTGTGCAAATAATAAAAGCTCTTTAAAAAGTCCCCTCTCTTACCCTGCCAAATAAGAGAGGGGATTTTATACATTATCCGGCTTACCTAAATGCCGTTATATTAGAGCCAAAACCTTATTGCTGGCTGCGCAAACTCAAAATCGCGGTGTGAATTGCAGAAACCACACTGTGACCTGTAAAAATCACAGTGTGACCTGTAAAAATCACAGTGTGGTTTTGAGTTTCCGCCGGAAGAAACCTACTTTCTTCCAAGCATTACGGAAAGTTTATACCTGCTGTGCGAAACTTTCAAAGCCAAACGGTAAACGGGTTTCCGCCTTTTTAGCTACCTTTGCCCTCAATCAAAAAAATGAAATATCATGGCCAAACAAGGAACCCTGCTCGTGGTAGACGACAACCGGAACATTCTGACTTCACTTCAATACCTGCTGAATGAGTACTTTGAACGAGTACTGACGCTTTCATCGCCTGTCACAATCCCGACTCTGATGCGCAAGGAAGATATTCACGTGGTATTGCTCGACATGAATTTTTCTTCGGGCATTAACAGTGGGAATGAAGGACTGTACTGGCTCCGTGAAATCAAGAGAATCCAGCCTCAGACACAGGTCGTACTCTTTACGGCTTATGCAGACATCAACCTGGCTGTAACCGGTATCAAAGAGGGGGCTTCCGACTTTGTGGTCAAGCCGTGGGAAAACGATAAGCTGGTACAAGCTCTGCAAGAGGCTTATCACAAAACCCAACCTAAAACCGGGAAAAAGAAAACTGCGGTTTCAAACAATGCATCTGACAGCGACAAGAATAAGATGTATTGGGGAAATTCACCAGTGATACAGCCTCTGCGCATGCTGGTGGAAAAGGTAAGTTCAACAGATGCCAATATCTTGATTACCGGTGAAAACGGTACCGGAAAAGATATGCTGGCAAGGGAAATCCACCGACTTTCCAACCGGAGAAACGAGGCTATGGTGAGCGTGGATATGGGAGCCATTACCGAATCGCTGTTTGAGAGTGAGCTGTTCGGTCATGTGAAAGGTTCGTTTACCGATGCTCATGCCGACCGGATAGGGCGGTTTGAAGCTGCCGACGGAGGAACGCTCTTTCTTGATGAAATAGCCAACTTGCCTTATCATCTTCAGGCAAAGTTATTGACAGCCATTCAGAAGCGGTGTTTCATCAAGGTGGGAAGCAATACGCCGCAAGCTACCAATATCCGGCTGATTTGTGCCACGAACCGCGACTTGGAGGAAATGGTGCGCCAAGGGGAGTTCCGCGAAGACTTGCTTTACCGCATCAATACCATCCATCTGCATATCCCTGCCTTGCGCGAGCGTAAAGAAGACATCTTGCCGTTGGCAAACCGCTTCCTCAAACAATACAGCGCACAGTACGGCAGAACGGTGGAAAAGCTTTCAGCTGAAACCGAACACCGTTTGACCGAATATCCCTGGTATGGCAATATACGTGAACTGCAACATACCATCGAAAAAGCTGTGATTCTTTCTGAGGGGAAAGAGTTGCAGGCTGAAACACTGCAGTTCTCACATGCACATCCGATAGGCGAAACGACACAACCGGAGCAAAAGCATATCCCTTTTCAGACGCTGGACGAGATGGAGTGTAGCCTGGTGAAAAGCGCAATCGACCAATGCAACGGAAACTTGTCGCAAGCCGCAGCTCAGTTAGGAATTACCCGGCAGACGCTTTACAATAAAATGAAACGATATGGGCTCTAAATGGATGTTTTCAACTCTTGCAAGAGTTGTTCTGATTATCGCTGGAGTCGCTTTGCTGACACTGGGATTAAGCCAAGTACGGGTACCGTTTCTCCTTGTTGGTACCGGCTGCCTTGGGGCTTCGATCGGTTTGTTTTTCCGCACTCAAAAGCAACTGCGTGAAAAAAGTTTTCTGATGCTTGAAGCCATCCGGAACCGGGACTACTCCTTCCGCTTGCCTACGTATGGATTTACCGGAGGAGAACGTATCTTACAGGATACACTGAATCAATTTGGCGCACTGATGGGTGAACAAAAGCAGTTTATGGAACAGCGTGAACGCTTTTATGAACAGATTTTATCAAGCGTAACTTCAGGCATTGTGGTCTTAGACGAGCAGATGAAAATCATCCAGACTAATCCTACGGCTTCCCGGTTATTGGGGCTTCCGGCTCTGGGTACATTGCAGCAGCTGGAACGTTATGGCGCTGACATTCCGGATATGCTGCGCTCTTTAACAGCCGGAAGAAGATGCAACCTACAATATGCCACAACAAAGGGAGAGGTTCATTTATCGGTACAGGCTTCTATCATGCAACTGGGAAACCAGAAGGTGAAAATTCTTGCTTTTAATGATATACGAAATGAACTGGATGCAAAAGAGTTAGACTCATGGGTGAAGCTGACGCGCGTTCTGACACATGAAATTATGAATTCGATAGCTCCGATTTCATCTTTGAGCGAAACTTTCCTTCAACGAAAGGATGTAATAGATACTCCGCTATACGACGGGATACGTGCCATTCATGATACTTCTGCCGGACTCATCTCGTTTGTAGACAGTTACCGCAAGTTTTCTTCTTTACAGAAACCGGCACCAGAACCTTTCTATCTCTATGACTTGATTTCACAAATACAAGAGTTGCATATCATCCCCCGGCAAATTACCTTTTCTCTCCAAATTGAGCCTGAAGATTTGATGATTTATGCCGACCCGAACTTGATACGCCAGGTCATCATTAACTTAATAAAAAATGCAGTGCAAGCCATTACTTCGGCTACCGGGAAGATTCATCTTCGTGCCTACAGTACAGCCGAAGAGCATGTTTTGATTTATATCAGCAATGACGGAATGATTATTCCGGAAGCGGAGGCAGAAGAGATTTTCGTTCCTTTCTTTACTACAAAAAAAGAGGGAAGCGGCATCGGACTGTCGCTTTCTCGACAAATCATGAAGCTGTCGGGCGGAAGTATCAGTTTGCTTCGCCCCGGTACGAACGGATGGAATACTACGTTTGTTCTTGAATTTGAATAAGCGTAGAGCAATCTGTTCTTTTTTAGAAGCAGTGATGTTTTTTAGGGCTGTAAGCGTATTTTATTAAAGTCGCGACAGAAAGATAAAAGAGCTGCATGAATACTGCAGACAGTGCATGCAACAAGCTGAAAAATCGGTCCGGCAACCCTTTTAAAGCAGTAACAAGAAGGTTTTCTCAAAGTGCCAGTGACCTGTATGTTCAAGTTTCGACAATAAAAATGAAGTGAGCCGTATCATCCATACAGCTCACTTCATTTTTATATCAGTATTGATCTATGAAGCTAAACTTCAGTTAAGATCCATTCCGACTATCCGTGCTGACAAACTTGATTACATACCCGGAATGTATTCCTTTCCTACAACCAGTTTGTCACCCGAAAAATCTACTTCAAAGAAGTGGGGAACCCGAACGTAGTGTCCGCGGTCATTATAATGACTATGAACCGACATCAGCCATTTGCCTTCAAATGTACGGAAGAGCATGCCATGACCAAAGTTAGGAGGTGTTATAGGTTCTTTTTCATGAATCCATGGTCCATCCAATGTTCCGCTTTTTGAATAAGCAACTCCTTGGGTATACACATTTTCCACCCAACTTGTCCAAATCATTCCTAAACGCCCCGTGCCTGTACGGAACAGATAGGGACCATCTGTAACCTTATTCGGCTTGATGCTTCCATCGGGTGTTGTTTCACGGCTCCAGGGAGAATCGCTGGCACGGAAGAGCAGTTTGCCTTCTCCTATCGATCCGCTCAGGTCTTCTTTCAGTTCGATTTTCTCAATCGTTCCGTTATTGTTCTGCAGCCATTCATAACAATATACCATATACGGCTTTCCGTCTTTATCAACCCAGAAAGTGCCGTCTAAAGTGGGTTTATCAGCCGGCAGATATATGGAATCTTGCATCGGTACATAGGGACCGTCAGGAGAATCACTCACCAAGACATGGCTGGCACGACGTTCTATTACATTTTCGCCTACTGTATCAATCTTGACTTCCTGATTCGTGAAAGTAGCAAAATAATAATACTTGTCATGATAGGCATGCAGCTCGGCAGCCCATATCATCGGTTTCTTTCCCATCCAAGAAGTAGAATCGGTTTGTGCCACTTTATAAGGTCCGCTCCAAAGATGCAAGTCTTTGCTTTTCCATAACATTCCTCCTGTACCGGTCATATAATAAGTGGCTGTTCTTCGGTCGGCCAACACACAAGGGTCACTCAAACGGATGGAGTCTGTGGAAATTAAGGGTTCATCTGACTGTTCTTTCTCAAACTCTTCTAAGGTCCAGCTGTCTTTCCACTCTATCACCGGTTTTCCTCCCCGGAAGGTAATAGGCAGCCAGATATACCGTGCATCACTTGGCTTATTGGGTCTCCAAATATCAGCCATAAAAATAAAGGCATCTTCTTTTCCAGGAAGTTTCAACACGCTGGTGCTTTGTCCACCGAAGGTCAGATAAGCATTTTCTCCCATACAAGGATTGGGGTATTGCTTCCAAGGTCCCCAAATGCTGGGAGAAGAAAACATACGTGCCTCATTAGGAGCCCAACCTGTACAGCCAGATGTAATCATCCAATATACTCCGTTCCTCTTAAAGATAGCTGGAGCTTCGTTATGACCGGCTGGGGCTATACGAATATACTTTCCAGTATGACTGAGGAAGTCATCACTTAACTCTGCAATTTGCAAAGTAAGATTATCCTCTGAAGAATAGATATGGTATGCTTTGCCATCATCGTCTACAAACAACTGCATATCGCGTGCCATCTGTCCGCCTTCTAAATCACGCTTCACAAACAATCCTTTATTTATGGCATCATACCATGCTGGTGTCCACCAAGCTTTATACTTTGCCAAATCCAAGGTATCGAATATAGCCTTCTGCTGAGCTGTCATATCAAAAGGAAGTTTCCCCGGATTAATACGACCTGAGCGCAAATAGGTAAAGGGACCTGTCGGACTATCAGAGACCGCAACGGCAGAACGTGCAGCTGCATATCCTTTTCCCTTCAACTCCAGGTGAAACCACATAACAAACTTGCCTGTCTTGGCATTATATATAACCTTAGGGCGCTCCATCACACAGCCTTGAGTAATTTCACTCAATGAGTCGTTTGTTACAACAGGAAGCACAGCACCTTCGTTCTTCCATTTCACCAAGTCTTTAGATGAATAACACATTATACCCACCATGGCACTGCTTGTACTGTCTGATTTATTTTCTCCATACCAATAGTAACTACCATTATGATACAAAATTCCACCCCCATGTGCATTGATATGCACTCCTTGATTGTCTGGCCAAATTTCTCCCGATTTAATTGGTTTCCACTCCTGCGTTGGCATACATCCTGTCCCCATCCAAAGAGCAAAACATATTACCCATAAAAATAAAGCTGTCTTCTTCATAAATTAATAGATTGATTAAATTATCAGATAATAAATACAAAATTAATCTTTTTAGTATAAAGTTTACACTAAAATCAATTTAATATCAGAAACAAATTAATGAGTCTTGCTTTGAGGTAAACAGAACGGAATAAGAAAGCGAATAACCGCAAGGAAGGAAGTGCCCGAGGACCTGGGAGCACAACGGCTGCACCACACTCCGAACAAGCAGGTACAAAAAAAAGTCCCCGGCCTTGAATAAGACCGGGGACCTGGTAAAACG
>URDR01000042.1 GCA_900546645.1 uncultured Bacteroides sp.
CGGAGCGTGGGAAAGTCAAGCCTGTGGACTGTCCTCTTGTGGATGACCGACCTCGCGTCCTAAAAAGCAATGGCAGGAAGAAGCAGGAAAAGAGAGGAGGTATTGATATCTCTGAAGCCGCTAAATCTTTAGTTTAGCGGTAGTTCACACAATCGTGTTCAATAAGGCCGGACATGGAAAGAAAGGTTCCGTCATAGCCATAGTCAAAAGGACGAAGGCTAATGTTGTGTCTGCTGTTCTGAAGAAAATTCCTGAGACAGAGCGTGAAAAGGTGACCGAGATAACCATGGACTTTAGCGATTCGATGTTCAGCATAGCCAAGCAATGCTTCCCCAAGACAACCATTGTGATTGATTGCTTCCATATTGTACAACGGCTGTGTGAAGGACTTGAGGAGATGCGGTTACGATTCAAACGACTGGCTGTTACCGAATCCAGGAAGGAAGCGGCAGCCTTTGTGCAAGACGAAGACAGAAAGGCCAAACAAAGGGCATACTACCGTAAGAAGCATCCCAGGAATAAGAAGGAACGCAGAGGACGCAAGCGCATACGCAAACAGAAATACAAGCCAACGCTGCTGACCAACGATGAAACCAAAGTGGAGATGCTCACACGTTCCAGAAATATGCTTGCACAGTCTGGTGATAAATGGGGTGATAGCAAGAAGGAAAGAGCAAGAATACTATTTGGGCAATACCCGCAGATGAAAGAAGCCTACTCACTCATCTGTAAAGTGCGGGCAACCTTCAAGTCGCATATAATACGAAAGGAAGCTAAGGAAAAGCTGCACGAGTGGTACAAGGAGGTCAATGCATGTACACTGCGGGAGATCAAGGCGGCAAGGAATGCCATCAAAGGAAGAATACGTCTTGAACTATTTCCTGAACAGATCGACCAATGCTGCAGCAGAATTTCTGAACTCTAAAATCAAAGGATTTAGGGCACAGCTACATGGCATTGCTGATATTCCATTCTTCTTGTATAGGGTATGTACTATCTTTGGCTAGGGCTGGGATTCCACGGAACTTTTAAACTGCCCCTATAATCTTTCGAGTTTTAAGTTTAGCACGAAGGTATGTGAAAGAGCCATGCTAGTCAATACGCCAATTTTGGATGCTTACGCAATAACGTTTATTCTCAATAAATTTTAAACAGTTTCTAAGATGTTTTTATGCTAAAACGAATTGATTTAAGTGTTGTTTATATTTGTTGTATCATAAGTAATAACATATGTAACATATTGGATAGCTATGTAACATATAAGAAAATTTTAGTTAAACTATAGATGTGTTTTTTTTAGGTTATAATAGTATCTTTGTGAAAAGATTGTGCCATGGAATAATCTTAATATGATTGTATTCTAAATTTATTATTATGAGGGAGATTTTTGATTGCAGTTGATAACTCATACCGATGCGGTGTTATGAAGTTATAAGGGAAAACTATTTTTTATTTTTAATATGATGAAAAACATAAGACAACATTCTGTAAGTGACTCCTTGTCTGGAAGGAGTTGTATGGCTTTAAGAAGTATCTTGTCCTTTTTCTTATTGCTAAGCAGTTTAACATTGGCTGCTCAAAGCGGTTTTTTAGTAAAAGGTAAGGTGCTTGATGCGAACGATGAGCCTTTAATAGGAGCAGCTATTGTATTAAAAGGAAATACGTCTGTAGGAACAGTGGCAGACTTTGATGGTAATTTTATACTGGAAGTACCTAGTAAGAGTTCTGTATTGATCGTTTCTTATTTAGGAATGTCTTCTCAAGAGATTGAAATTAATGGTCGTCCAATGATTATGATAAATTTAAGGGAAGATACAGAGGTATTAGAGGAGGTTGTAGTTGTAGGCTATGGACAACAGAAGAAAGAATCTGTAGTTGGTGCTATAACCCAGACTAAAGGAGAAGTTCTTCAGCGGGCTGGAGGGGTATCTGATATTGGTGCAGCACTGACTGGAAATCTACCTGGAGTTATTACTACGCAGAGTTCTGGTATGCCTGGAGAAGAAAATCCTGAAATTGTAATTCGTGGAGCAAGTTCATGGAATAATAGTGCTCCATTGGTATTGGTCGATGGTATTGAACGCCCAATGGGTTCTGTTGATATTAGTTCTGTACAATCTATTTCTGTATTAAAGGACGCTTCTGCTACTGCAGTGTATGGAGTGAAAGGAGCCAATGGAGTTATATTGATTACTACGAAGCGTGGACAGGAAGGTAAAGCCCAAATAGATGTATCTGCTCAAATGACAATGAAAGTTCCTTCTAGACTTCCTAATAAGATGGATGCTTATGATGCATTGACAGCTCGCAATTTTGTGGTAGAACATGAACTTCCACTCGATCCTACAGCATGGGATTATATAACCCCTCAGAGTGTTATCAACAAGTATCGTAACCCCGCTAATTTGGCAGAAGCTGAACGATATCCGAATGTGGATTGGCAAGATGTATTGTTTAAGAACTATACGATGTCTTATAATGCGAATTTGAATGTGAGTGGTGGTACTCCATTTGTAAAGTATTTTGTGTCAGCCGATTTCTTGCATGAAGGCGATTTGTTTGATGTGATGGATAATGGACGTGGTTATCAGTCGGGTTATGGCTATAATCGTATAAATGTTCGTAGTAATTTTGACTTTCAATTGTCTAAAACAACTGTGTTTAAGGTTAATTTGTCAGGTTCGAATGGTATGCAGAAGACTCCATGGGGGCAGTATAATTCTGGAGATTGGGCTGTAGCACAATATTGGGCAGGTGCGTATGGAACACCCCCTGATGTTTTTTTACCGAGATATTCAGATGGATCATGGGGTTATTATCCCAATGTCTCTAATGTGACAAACTCATCTGCTAATTTGGCTTTGGCAGGTACGATGACAACAACTAATACCCGTATTAATACAGACTTTACGTTGGAGCAGGATTTGAGTTTCATCACTAAAGGATTAAGTGCGCGTGCCATGATTTCCTGGGACAATGTATTTAAAGAAAATAATCGTGGAGTAAACGATTTGTATCATGACCCTCAATTTAAATGGGTAGACCCGGCTACAGGTGCAGAATCCTATAAGACAGATTTTGATGCTAATAATAAATTTGACTATCAGCAAGGTGCTTTGTGGACTATTCAAAATGGTGAGGTAGATAATAAAGCAACACAGCGTAATATGAACTATCAGGTTCAGCTCAATTGGGCGCGCGAGTTTGGCAGTCACAATGTTACAGCTATGGGATTGTTCAGTCGTCAGCAGTATGCTACTGGTAGCATGATTCCGACCTACCGAGAAGACTGGGCGTTCCGTACCACTTATGATTATGCTGACAGATATTTTTTTGAATATAATGGGGCTTATAATGGTTCTGAAAAATTCTCACCGGAATATCGTTTCGCTTTCTTCAATTCAGGAGCGATAGGCTGGATGATATCTGAAGAAAAATTCATGAATTTCTCTAAGAAGTGGTTGGATATGTTAAAGGTTCGTGCTTCTTATGGTGAGATTGGTGATGATAATGTTTTTGGACGTTGGTTATATATGACCACATGGGCATATGGTGGAAACACACATATGGATCTTAATCATAATAATAGTCCATATACCTGGTATAAGGAATCAGCTGTAGGTAATCCGGACATTCATTGGGAAACTGTTCGTAAGTTTAACTTGGGTATTGATTATTCATTCCTAAGTGGCTTGTTTGCTGGTTCGGTCGAAGTATTCCGAGATTGCCGTACAGATATTCTTATTCGTGGTGTTGACCGTTCAATTTCTCCGTTCTTTGGAACTACTCCTCCTACGGCTAATTTGGGAGAAGTAAAAACGAGGGGTTATGAATTGGAGTTACGCGTTAATAAAGTTTTTGAAAATAAGATGCGCTTGTGGGGTAACTTTAGTATGACACATGCTAAAAACGAAGTGATAAACCGAGATGATCCAGAGTTGGCTCCAGCTTATCAGAAGCAGGAAGGATTTAGTATCGGACAGAATCATGCTCATATTGATGCCGGTCATTTAAATACATTTGATCAAATTTACGGGAGTCCGCAACACAATACGAATGACTCTCAAAAACTTCCGGGAGATTATTATATTGTAGACTTTAATGCAGATGGTGTGATTGATGATTTGGATAGTGCACCTTATGGCTATTCCTCAACTCCACAAAACACTTATAATGCTACTCTGGGTTTTGAATGGAAGGGATTTAGTGCGTTTGTTCAATTTTATGGTGTGACAAATGTTACTCGTGATGTCACTTTAACCAGTTTTGCAAACCGTTTGAATACGGTTTATGATCAGGGTTCATGGTGGTCAAAAGAGATTCCTAATTCAGACGTTGTGATGCCGCGTTTTACTACGACCCCAAGCTATCACACTGGAACCCAAAACTTGTATGACGGCTCATTTATCCGTTTGAAAAATGCTGAGGTAGCCTATACCTTTGATGGAGGATGGGTGCGTAAAATCGGTATTCGTAATTTGAAGGTGTTCTTGAATGGAAACAACTTGTGGGTATGGACCCGTATGCCTGACGATCGTGAATCTAATTTCGCAGGCGCAGGTAATCAAGGAGCATACCCTACAATGAAGCGTTTCAATTTGGGGCTTAAATTTACATTGTAATGCATTGATAATATGAAAAAACTATATAAAAATATATTGTATTATAGCTTGTTTGCTATGACCTTAGGTTTGTCTTCTTGTGAAGATTATCTGGAGAAAGACCCAGATTCTACCGTTTCTGCAGAAGAAGCTTTTAAAAACTTCATGAACTTTCAAGGTTATATGGAAGAAATCTATAATTGTATTCCGAATAAAGAAGAATGCTATTGGACAACTTCTTTTAACTGGGGAGATGATGAGATTATGAATACTGAAGCCGACTGGCAAATGTGCCATCAAATTGATTTGGGAAATTTCTGGGCATGGCAGGCTGGAAAATTAGGACAAGATGGCTCTTGGTTAGATTCTAATTCGGCAGACCCTTCCGCTGATATTAACATAGATGGAAATAACAAGTTTAAGCATCGCTTGTGGCCTCATGCATGGTATTGTATTCGCAAGGCAAACATCGGGATAGAAAATTTGAGTAAGATGACCGATGCTACCCAAGAAGAACGTGAAATGATAGAAGGACAATTGTATTTTTTTCGTGCATGGTGGCATTTTGAAGTGATGCAGTATTTGGGTGGAATGCCTTATATTGATAAGGTGATGGACGATACAGAAAAGCCTGAGCGTTTGACTTTCCAAGAGGCGGCTGAAAAGGCTGCGGCTGATTTTCGTAAGGCAGCCGATTTATTGCCTATAAACTGGGATAATACGGCTCCTGGTAAGAATACACTAGGAAAGAATCAGTTGCGTATTAACAAGATTATGGCATTAGGCTATTTGGGAAAAACTTATTTGTGGGCTGGAAGTCCACTTATGGAGCATGGTGCACAGACCGGTGGAGCCAAGACTTATGACTATAACGAAGATTATTGTAAAAAAGCAGCTGATGCCTTGGGGGAATTGTTGACTCTTGTAGAGTCAGGAAAGACACAATATGCATTGGCGGAATTTAATTATAGTGATGTATATAATCATAAAAAAGCTTCAGGAGCAACATCTTGTTTTTCAGAAATTTTCTATACTACAGGACAAAACTGGTTGATGCCGGGATCGGTAGAGGCTATATTTCGCGGTCCTTGTTCTCCTGCCAATGGTAGTAACTGGAATGTGTCAAAAACTTGGGGACCAAAAGTTAATGGCTTGGTAGAGCATGATAATATTATTCATCAACCAACAGCAAATTATGTAAATTTGTATGGTATGTCTGATGGCTCTCGATTAGATGACCCTTCTGGATCTTTTGATAAGACACATCCGTTTAAAAATCGTGACCCTCGTTTTTACCATGATATTGTTTTTGATGGATTCAAATATGTAAATGCTGCAATGCCTGAAGATATGGAAGCATTTCGCTATAGCCAATTATTTACAGGGGGGAATGTGCGTAGTGAAAACAATGCAAGCCGTACTGGATATTTTACGCAAAAGTTATCTCCGCATACTTGTAATAAATATGACAAAACATATGACTGGGGTGGAAATTTACAGTTGTATTTGCCTTACATGCGTCTCGCAGATATTTATTTGATGTATGCAGAAGCATGTGCAGCTTTTGGTGGAGCTTCCGGAAAATCGACCACTTTTGGAAAGACAGCTGAGGATGCAGTGAATGTGTTGCGTGATAGAGTGGCTATGGATCATGTGCTTTCTCGTTATACAGCAGATAGGAACACCTTTATCGATGAGGTTCGTCGTGAGCGTGCTGTAGAGTTGGCATTTGAGGGTTTCCGCTTTAATGACTTGCAACGCTGGCTGCTACTTACAGAGGCACCTTATAATGTAAAGACTTCACAGGAATTTGACCGTATAGAAACGGACGAGTGGTATAAGAAGAATGACCCTAGAGATGCACAAGTCGCAAATTGGAGCGAACAGGTAATCTTAACTCGTAATTTTTCTTCAAAGCATTATTGGTTCCCGATGAAAGTGAATGATACTTATTTATATGAGGGTATAGCACAAAATCCTGGTTGGTAATCAGAATAAGTTTTATGTAATTTAAAAGAGTGAACAGATGAAAGATATATACAATAAATTAGTTCTTTCGACTGCCATGTTGGGACTTGTTCCAAATGGAATGATGGCGCATCCTGCCCAAGAGAATGGTCTCGATTCTTTGGAGGTGGCTGACGCTAAGGTTCAAGTGGCTTTTCGTAAAGTAGCCCAAAGTGATTTGTTGGGAGGCGTGTCTGTAGTTGATGTACAGAAACAAGCAGAAAAGGATTATAATACAAATTGGACTAATAGTCTTGAAAATATGCAAGGTCTGATTGGCGGATGGAATGGAAACTCATTATGGGGAATGGATGGTGATAATGCTGGATATTTGGTATTGGTTGATGGAGTTCCACGTGATGCCAATAATGTATCACCCTCGGAAATTTCGCAGATAACCTTCTTGAAGGGGGCATCAGCTGTTGTTCTCTATGGAAGCCGAGCTGCTAAAGGAGCTATCTATATCACAACAAAGCGTGGAAAAAAACAGGAAAAACTCCAAATCGATGTACGTGCAAATACTGGATTTTATATAGCTAAGAGCTATCCAAAGTACTTGGGGTCTGCAGAATACATGTCTTTGTATAACGAAGCATTGGTTAATGACCATCTTTCTCCGCTTTATAGCGAAAGTGATATTTATAATTATGCATCAGGAGCAAATCCATATCGTTTCCCTAATCTAGACTATTATGCTTCCGACTATTTGAAGAAGGCATATAATCGAAGTGACGCTTCTGTTGAGTTTTCAGGAGGAAACAGGCGGGTACAGTTCTATTCCAATGTAAATTATTACCGTCATGGAGATTTCTTCAAGTTCGGTGAGGCAAAAGACAGTTATACAAATCGCTTGAGTATTCGTGGTAATGTTGATATCGCCATTAATGATTTTATTTCATCTTATGCGAATACTAATGTTACTTTTTATGATGTCCGTTCAGGAAGAAGCACGCATCCAGACGGAAATGATTACTGGAGTGAGGCATCTACCATGCGTCCCAACCGAATCAGTCCGTTGGTTCCATTAAACTATATTGATTCGAATGCGTTGGCATCATTAGGCTTGATGAATATTAACAATAATCTTTTTGGAGGTGCCTTCTTGGCTGGTACCCAAACCGATTCACGCAATATTATTGCCGACTACTATGCTGCTGGTTATTCTAAGTTTACAAGCCGTCAGTTCCAATTTGATACAGGTATTGATTTCGACTTGAATAAAGTTCTGCGTGGACTTTCGTTCCACTTCCAATTTGCTGTTGACTATCAAACTTCCTATACTACATCGTATAATAATTCATACCGTATCTATACGCCAGTATGGAGTAATCATAACGGAAACGATGTTATTACGTCAATGACATATGAAGGAAATGATGAAAAGTCTGGAGTGCAGAATATAGGAAATAGCGTTGATAATCAAACTATTGCGATGTCTGCGCATTTTGATTATAATCGGACTTTTAATAAAGATCATAATGTGTCGGCTATGTTGCTTGCCAATGGTTTCCAAAAAACAATGTCTGGTGTTTATCATCGCACAAGTAATGCCAATTTAGGTGTGTTGTTGGGATATGATTACCAGAAAAAGTATTATGCTGAATTTAGTGGAGCTGCTATTCATTCAGCCAAGTTGGCAGAAGGACACCGAAATGCATTTTCTCCTTCTTTAACTTTAGGTTGGAAGTTGAGCAATGAGGATTTTCTGAAAAACTCTACGGTTGTAGATGACTTGACAGTAGGTATGTCTGGTTCAATACTTAATCAGGACATTGACATCAGTGGCTATTATTTATATGCTCCTAAGTTTGATCAGGTAGGTGGCTCTTGGTTTGGATGGTATGATGGCTCGGGTGAAAATTCAACTGTATCCAAACAAGGCGGAAATGAAAAACTTTCATTCATCAAGCGTAAAGAGTTGTCGGCTTATTTACGCACTTCTTTATGGAATAAGCTGGTAACTGCTGATGTAAACTTTTTCGTGAATTCAACAGAAGGTTTGCTGATTCAGCCAACAACTTTGTATCCGTCTTACTTCTCAGCATATTATCCTGAAAATTCGTTTGTTCCGTATATCAATTTTAATAACAACAAGCGTATAGGATTTGACTTTGCTGTTAATGTGAATAAAAAAATAGGTGAGGCAGACTTGTCTTTAGGGGTAACTGGAACATATTATAATACAACGGCTACCCAGCGGGATGAGAACTATAAGGATGCCTATCAAAACCGAGTAGGAAAGCCTGTTGATGGTATTTGGGGATTGGAATGTGAAGGCTTTTTCCACAGTGATGAAGAAGTGGCTTCTTCTCCTAAACAAACTTTTGGTGGAACCGTGCGCAAGGGTGACTTAAAGTATAAAGACCAGAATGGTGATCAGGTTATTGATAGTAAAGATGAAGTTTATTTAGGTCGTGGCGGATGGTATGGTTCTCCTTTCACCTTAGGTCTCAACTTTACTGCCAAATGGAAAAACTTTACTTTATTTGCACTTGGAACAGGAGGTTTTGGTGGCTATGGAATGAAAAATAGCTCTTATTATTGGGTTTATGGTGAAGGTAAGTATTCTGAAGTGGTACGAGGTCGTTGGACGGAGGAAACTGCTGCTACTGCTACTTATCCTCGTTTAACTACAGAAACAGGTGCTAATAACTTCCGCAACTCTACTTTCTGGTTGTACAAGAATAATCACTTTGAACTGGCAAAAGTTCAGTTGACTTACGATTTCCCTAAGAAGTGGTTGCGCAAATCCCTTATTAAGGATGTTTCTGCTTATGTGAGCGGGTCAAATTTATTGACTATATCGAAAGAACGTGAAATGTTAGAGATGAATGTTGGTGCTGCACCTCAGACTCGTTTTTATAATATAGGGGTTAAGGTTGCTTTCTAAAAATGAAGATTATGAATAAATTAGTAAAGATAATGGCTTTTATGCCTCTGTTGTTATGTGCCTGTGACGATTTGTTTGAGCCAGCAATAGAAAATAACAGGGACTTGGAATCAATGTACGAGGAACCTTCTTATGCTCAAGGAGTTATGATAAATGCCTATTTGTTGCTCCCTTATAATTCTGCCCCTACAAGCGACGTAGCAACAGACGATGCTGTTTCGAACGATAATGGAAATGCTTGGCGTTCTATTTGTACAGGAGCATGGACTTCCCAAAATGATCCGGCCTCGCAATGGAAAGACCGTTATAATGCCATTCAATATTTAAATTTGTTTCTTGAACGGGCTGATGACGTGAAATGGGCACGTGACGAACGTGTGAAGAAAATGTTTGCCGACCGTTTGAAAGGAGAGGCTTATGGTTTGCGTGCTTTGCAACTGTTCTATTTGTTACGCGCACATGGTGGTGTGTCGGCTGATGGACAGTTGTTGGGAGTTCCTATCAAAACTCATTCAGAGAATTCGGAGTCTGATTTTTCTGCTCCCCGTGATACCTATCAAGCCTGTGTTGAGCAGATTTTAGAGGATTGTAAAACGGCTATTGAATTGCTCCCTCTAGATTATAAAACGCATTCAGAAGCTGAAATTCCTCAGAAGTATAAGGATTTGGGCGTTGTGAAAGCATCCGATTATGACCGTGTAAATGGATCTCATATGGGAGGTCGTATTACCCGGCGTATTGTTGAAGCTATACAGGCTCAGGTTTCACTGATGGCAGCCAGCCCAGCATACAGTGAAGGTTCTGGCATGACTTGGGAGGATGCAGCCGATTATGCGGCTATTGTGCTTGATCGAATCTCTGGAATCAATGGAATGGATGAAGATGGAAACACATGGTATGCTAATACTCAGGAAATTAATGATATAGCTTCAGGAGCAGTTCCTGCTGAAATTATATGGAGAAGCGATAAGGGGGATAGTAACTCTTTGGAAAGTGATAATTTCCCACCTACGTTATATGGTAAGGGGCGTGTTAATCCAACCCAAAATCTTGTAGATGCCTTTCCGATGGCGAATGGTTATCCAATAACTGATGAGATACATTCTGGATACGATGCGAACGACCCTTATCTAAACCGTGACCCTCGTTTGGCAACTTATATCTTGTTAAATGGAGGAACTCAGGGACCTGGTGATAAAACTATTACTACCGGGGCTTATGGTACAGATAATGACGCATTGAACAAGGAATTGGGACGTTCTACACGTACGGGTTATTATTTACGTAAACTTCTTCGTAAAGACTGTAACATAGACCCGAATTACAATACTACTCAAAAGCATTATACAGCTCGGATTCGATATACAGAAATCTTTTTGGCTTATGCAGAAGCAGCCAATGAAGCTTGGGGACCGCAGGGAAAAGGTACGCATGACTATAGCGCTTACGATGTAATCAAGAAAATTCGCAGTCGGGCTGGATTGGGTAAGGAAAATGGTGACGCATATCTTGAAAGCATAAAAAATGATGTTGATAAAATGCGTGAATTGATACGTAATGAGCGCCGTTTGGAACTTTGTTTTGAAAACATCCGTTTCTATGACTTGCGTCGCTGGAAAGCTGATTTGACCGAAGGTGCAAGAGGAATGAATATCACCCAGCAGGCAAATGGAGTTTTGAAATATACTCCTATAGACGTAGAAGTCAGAGATTTTAAACCTTATATGAATTATGGTCCTATTCCTTATACCGAAGTGTTGAACTTTGGCTTTTTACAAAATCAAGGATGGTGATTATTAGATAATTAGATGATAAAAATTAAAACATGAAAAAGATTAATTCGTTTTCTATATTGTTGACGGGAGTTGCTTCAATGTTAGTAATGTCGTGTAAGAATGGTGATGCTGAGTTTCCTAATTATAATAATTCTTCTGTCTATTTTGCTTACCAGTCTCCGGTTCGTACTTTAGTAATGGGTGAGGATACCTATGACACGACGCTTGACAATGAACATAAATGTCAGATTTATGCTACAATGGGCGGTGCATATAGTGGAAGCGGCTCTGTAGTGGTTGATGTTATGGTCGATGATGAATTGTGCAAAAACTTGTTTTTTGATGGAGGCGCAACCCGTCCTGTCAAGCCCATGCCGAAAAACTATTATTCATTGTCGTCTGATAAGATTATATTGAATCAGAATAACAACCTGATGGGTGCTGTAGATGTGCAGTTTACCGATGATTTTTTCAATAATCCTGAATCTTTGGAAAACACGTACGTGATACCTTTGCGTATGGTGGGTGTGACCAATGCAGACTCTATCTTGTCTGGAGTTCCTAAAACCGAGAATGCAGCTTGGACAAATGCAGAGATGTGGGAAGTGGCACCTAAAAACTATGTTCTTTATTGTGTAAAATATATTAATAAATGGGCAGCTAAATACTTACGCAGAGGTGTTGATAAGATTACAGAAAATGGAAATACTATAGAGAACAAACGTCATGCAGCTTATGTAGAGGACGATGAAGTTTGTCAGGTTTCTACGCGTAATTTAAATACTGCAGTATTTCCGGTTTCTACTGTTGTTGGAACCAATACATTGACCTGTAACTTGCTCCTTTCATTTAATGAAAACGGAGAGTGTACCATTACTTCTGACACTCCAGATTATCCGGCAAGTGGAACTGGAAAGTTCGTTGAAAAAGGAGATAAGAATAGTTGGGGGAATAAAGATCGTAACGTTCTATACCTAGAGTATAATGTGGATTTTGGAGTTCGTCAGTATCAAACAAACGATACGTTAGTGGTTCAGACTCGTAACATTGCATTTGAAACATTCTCACCGACCTATAAAAACTAATATTTTAAAATGGAATAGCTATGAAATACTATAATAAATTGTTGTTAGGGGCAATTTCTTTAGGAATATTGACGGCTTGCGCAGACGAAAGTCTGCTGCAGCCCGGTGAATCCGTACAAAAACCGGAAGAAATGGTTCAGTTGGAATACCTAAATCAGTATGATGTGCTGAAGAATTATGTAAATCGAGGTGAAAACCCCAACTTTAAACTTGGTGTTGCTATTGCGGCTAGTGATTTCTTGAAGAAGGAATTGGTATATGGTTTGGCTGTATCAAACTTTGATGAAATGACAGCGGGAAACGCAATGAAATATGCATCAATAGTGAAGGATGATGGTTCTGTCGATTTTTCTCAAGTAACCAGTTTTGTTCAGACAGCTAAGGAAGCCGGTATGACCGTTTATGGTCATACATTGTGCTGGCATTCACAGCAAAACAAAACCTATTTGGAAAAATTGATTGCTCCAACAGTCAACCCAGGGGAGGGGGGTGATGGTGGACGTTGTTTGGTATTGAAAAATGCATCGGCTCTTGCTAATAATTATGATGCACAGACTTGGTACCAGTTTGATGCTCCACTAGCCAATGGACAGGAATATGAACTGAAGTTTATGGCGAAAGCTAGTAGTGATTTTGCCCCTGAAATTTATCTGCAGTCATCTCTTGGGGGTAACCAGCAGTATCCTGGAAGCGTATCAACCATCGGAACCACTTGGCAGGAAATAACCTTTCCTATCACTCCATCGGATGCGCTAGTTGATAGAGTAGCTTTTAATTTTGGCTCCTTAGCTGGAGAGATTTATATTGATAATATAACACTTACAGCCGATGGTTCAAATGAAAATTTGATAGCGAACAGTGACTTTGAAGATGGAACGATAACAGGGTGGACTGGTTGGACTCCTGGTAAGTTTGAGACAATCTCTGAGGATGGAAAAGGTTATGCATGGGGTCAGATTGAAGAAATGTCTGATGAAGAGAAAAAAATGGTTTTGACCAACGCTTTGGAAGATTGGATTAAAGGCATGATGGCTGCTTGTAAGGAAAATCCAAACATTGAAGAAGGTGAAAGTGCAGGAGCTACTTTGGTGAAAGCATGGGATGTGGTGAATGAACCGATGTCGGATCGTTATCCTTCGCAACTGAAGTCGGCTGCAACAGAAGGTGAGGAGAACGCTGCTCAGAGTTTCTATTGGCAAGACTATTTGGGAAAAGAATATGCACGTGAGGTGGTTAAATTTGCTCGCAAATATGGTGGCGAAGATCTAAAATTGTTTGTGAACGATTATAACCTTGAAGCTGCTTATAACAATAATGCGAAGTGTCAGGGATTGATTGATATGATTGCTTATTGGGAAGCAGATGGTGTGACGATAATTGATGGAATTGCTACACAAATGCACGTATCTTATTCATTGAATCCGGAGGAACAGGCTAAAAATGAAGCCTGTGTGGTGAAGATGTTCCAACTGTTGGCTGCATCTGGGAAGCTTGTCAAAATATCAGAGTTAGATATGGGTATATTAGATGAGAGCGGAACTGAAATTAAAACAGAAAATGTAACATTAGAACAGCAGAAGTTGATGTCTGACTACTATCAGTTTATTATTTCTAAATACTTTGAAATAATTCCACAGTCACAGCGTTATGGCATTACTCAATGGAGTCCGGCAGATAGCCCTGTAGGGAGTGGGTGGCGCGCAGGTTTGCCTATCGGATTATGGAACTTGAACTACGATCGCAAACCAACCTATGCAGGTTTTGCCAATGGATTGGCCGGAAAAATTATTGAACCGGAATCTACAGGAAAATAGGAGAAAATAAAATGTAAAATTACAAGATTGCCTTCAATTTGTAAATGTGCAAATTGGAGGCAATTCAAGATAGGGTGAGACTTCATGCTGACTGGCATGAGGTCTTTCTTTTTGTATAATGTATTATTATATATCGTTTAGGGTGGATAATAAATGGGGTTACTGATTTGTGCTTGTGGTAGGTAAACGGATAGAATATTTCCAAGTGGATTGAAGGAATTAACTTTAAAAATGTTGATTATAAATCCCTAAAAGGAGTAGATAAGTATATAATCTTTAACGAAAGGGTATTCAATGTTTCATTCATGATATAAAATGTAACATGATTGATATGTGAAGTAATGTACAGAATAGTTTGTGGTCTGCTCTTGCAAATAAAAAAAAGGTGAATGCTCTATATTTGCGACAGTAAATCAATACTTAAATTTTTACGTTATGAAAGACTTGAATTATTTCAGATTTCTAGGGATTCTTTTCCTTTTAAATTGTATTCCTTTATGGGTGTTTTCGCAAAGTCTGTCTATACATGGTGTTGTGAAAGATGCGCAGGGGGAGACCATTATCGGTGCCAGTGTTCTTGAAAAAGGAACAACCAATGGTACAATCACTGATTTCGATGGAAACTTTTCACTTCAGATAGCTTCGAATGCAATTCTGCAAGTTTCTTTTGTCGGTTATAAAACAGAAGAACTCCCTGTAAATGGAAAGACTTCTTTTAATATCGTTTTAAAAGAAGACACCGAAGTGTTGGATGAAGTTGTGATAGTAGGTTATGGTATACAAAAGAAGAAACTTGTGACCGGTGCTACTGTACAAGTGAAAGGAGATGACTTGCAAAAATTAAATACGGTGAGTGCCTTGGGTGCATTGCAAAGCCAAAGTCCGGGTGTGAACATTACTCAAACTTCAGGTATGCCCGGTGAAGGTTATAAAGTAAATGTTCGCGGTATGGGAACGATCGGTTCTTCAGCCCCTCTATATGTAATTGATGGAGTTGCTGGTGGTGATATCAACATGCTGAACCCTGCCGATATTGAATCAATTGACGTATTAAAAGATGCTGCTTCTGCTGCCATTTATGGTGCTCGTGCTGCTAATGGAGTTATTTTGGTTACTACCAAGCAAGGAAAATCCGGCAAGATTCGTGTATCTTATGATGGATATTATGGTGTTCAGCAGATTGCCAAGAAGCCCGAGTTGCTAAATGCACGTCAGTATATGGAAATTATGGACCGTAAAGATGGAGCTTATGATTGGGCGGCTGTGTTACCGGCTTCTTTATATAAATCTATTCAGGATGGAACTTGGAACGGTACCAACTGGATGGAAGAAGCAACCAATAAAAATGCTCCGACCCAAAATCATGCATTCAACATGATGGGTGGAACAGAAGTTTCACGTTTCTCTTTAGGTTTGTCGTATACTTCACAAGAAGGTATCATAGGGAAACCGGTAGAACCTTCTTACGACCGTTATACAGCTCGTTTTAACTCAGAACATGTCATTCTCAAGAAAGAAGATTTTGATGTAATCAAGTTTGGTGAGAACATGAGCTATAGCTATTCAGAACGTTCAGGTATTGGTATCGGAAATATTTATTGGAATGATGTTCATAATTTCTTAACAGCTAATCCTCTGATGCCAGTTTATAACGAAGATGGCGGATATTACGACTATACAGACCAAGTGGAAAACGGCTGGCGATTTGATTCGAATGCTGTCAATCCGATAGCATCAATGGTTTACCAGCGTGGAAAGAACCTTCGCCGCAGCCATGCTTTCCGCGGAAACTTCTACTTGGAAATTCAGCCGATTAAGAACTTGAAATATAAAACCAGCTTTGGTTATCGTTATGATGCAAACACTTATCGTGCTTATGTTGACAAGTTCAAGTTGGCTTCAGCTTCACAAAACGTCAATGACAAGGTTACTCAGGAAGCAGGAACACACATGGCTTGGACTTGGGAAAACACATTGAGCTATAGCTTTAAGAAAAACGATCATAGCTTTGATGCTTTAATCGGACAGTCAATGGAAAAATGGGGAATAGGTGAGACCATGTCTGCAACGAATGCCAATTCTTTGTTCCCCGGTTTATTTAACTATGCTTACTTGAGCAACACACAAGGTATCAGTTCTAGTATGACTACTGTAAGCGGACGCCCTCAAACCATGGGACGTTTAGCCTCTTTCTTCGGTCGTGCCAACTATAACTATAAAGAAAAATACATGTTCTCTGCAACGGTACGTGCCGATGGTTCAAGTAACTTTGCAAGAGGAAACCGCTGGGGTATATTCCCTTCTTTCTCTGCAGGATGGGTTATGACCAATGAACCTTTCATGGAAAGTGTATTAGGATGGATGGACTTCTTGAAAGTGCGTGCCAGCTGGGGACAAAACGGTAACTCGGATATTGCGAATTTCCAGTATTTGTCAACCATTGCCTTCGATTCTCTTAACTCTTATGTTTATGGAACAGACAAGATTTCTCAGACCACAGGAGCTTATGCCAATATCTTGCCGAATACAGACATATCATGGGAAACCTCTGAGCAGCTTGACTTGGGTATCGATGCCCGTTTCTTCAACTCACGTTTGGGATTAGCTTTTGACTATTATCATAAAGCTACAAAAGACTGGTTGGTTCAGGCTCCGGTATTGGCCAGCTATGGAACAGGAGCTCCTTATATCAATGGTGGAGATGTGGTGAACAAGGGATTTGAAGTTGCATTAAACTGGAATGACCGAATCCGTGATTTCAACTACGGTGTAAACTTCAACCTTTCATATAATAAAAATGAAATTACACGTATTGCGAATACAGAAGGAATCATTCATGGTCCTAGCGATGTCTTAACAGCGATGAGTAACGGAGAAATTTACCGTGCTCAGGTAGGATATCCGGTAGGTTATTTCTGGGGATATAAGACTGCAGGTATTTTCCAGAATCAAGAGCAGGTAAATGCAACAAAGGCTAAGTTGGCCAGTGCAGCTCCGGGAGAAGCGATTTTTGTTGATGTAAATGGTGACGGTTCAATTACAGAAGCCGACAAGACAATGATTGGCGATCCGAATCCGGACTTCCGTTTAGGTTTTTCATTTAACTTAGGTTATAAAGGATGGGATTTATCTGTAACTACGAATGGAGCCTTTGGTCAGCAAGTTGTTAAATCATATCGTCAATATTTGGGTGAACCTAGACAAAACTTCACTACCGATGTATATGAATGCTGGAATGGAGAAGGAACTTCGAATACAATGCCTTCTATCGAAGGTATGGAAAACAGTGAAAGCTGGAAAAACTTCTCGGATATTTTCGTTGAAGATGCAAGCTACTTGAGAATTCAGAACATCACTGTAGGCTATGACTTCAAAAAACTGATACCGAGAATGCCATTGGAACAGGCTCGTTTATATTTTTCTGTGCTGAATGCTTATACCTTTACCGGATATTCAGGTATGGATCCTGAAGTTGGTTCTAGCGGTAATGATGCATATTCTTGGGCTTCTGGTATTGACCTGGGATTCTATCCTAGTCCACGTACTTTTATGTTTGGTGTAAATCTTAAATTCTAAAATTAAAAGCGATGAAAAAACATATTTGTGCTGCCCTTATTGCAGCTTTAACCCTGAGCAGTTGTGAAAATTTTCTTGATACAGAAAATTTTACACAGAAAACAACGAGTAATTTCCCTACAACCTCGGCTGATATCGATATGATGCTTGCTGGTATTTATTCTACCTTAAATCATGTTAACCAGCATAATACGGTAAATATCTTCTATGTAGCAGAAGCTGCTTCGGATGACCGGTTTGGGGGTGGAGGAAGTGCAGATAAAGTCTTCCAGATGACTGATAAACTCTTGAATGTAGGTGTGGATGCCTTTCTTCCATTCTGGGAAAGAAGTTACCAAGGTATTTACAGAGCCAATATGATGTTGGAGTTTGTAGATCAAATTACCGATTGGGCGAGTGAAGATGCCAAGAAGCAGGCAGTGGGAGAAGCTAAATTCATGCGTGCCTTGTTGTATTACCAAATGGTTCAGATGTTTGGAGAACTTCCAATGCCTCTTACATCGAAAGCTGAAAATTTACCGAAGTCATCGGCTGAGCAGATTTATACACAGATTGCTTCTGACTTGAAAGACTGTATTGACACAATGCCCGATAAAAAGTTCGATCCGGCTTTTTCAGGACATGCTACCAAGTATATCGCTGAAGCTTATATGGCTCGCGTCTTCCTGTTCTACACAGGATATTACGGCAAAGAATCTTTGCCTTTGGCTGAAGGAAAAAGCATATCAAAAGACCAGGTTATCAATTGGCTGGAAGACTGTAAAGATAATGGTGGATATGGCTTGGTAAATGATTTCCGTGAGCTTTGGCCTTATACCAACCCTCATACCATCAAAGACTATCCATATACGAAAGGACAGAAAGCGATAGACGGCTCTGAACTTGCGTGGGAGACAGATGTAAACAAAGAAGTGCTGTTTGCTACCAAATATAATGTATATGCTAACTGGGGTGAGGCTGTCAGTCTTGCTAATATGTTCCCGTTGTTCTATGGTATTCGTGGAGCCGATCTTTTCCCTTATGGACAAGGATGGGGATGCGGTACGGTAACACCGAATCTCTATAACGACTGGGTAGCCGATGAACCGAACGATCCTCGTATTAAGGCATCTATTTTAGTGATGGACGATCCGGATGAAGGTTTGGATTATACTCCTGATGTATCGAAAGACTTGATAGAATATACGGGTTATCATCAAAAGAAATATATGAGTATTACTGCCAAGCAGGAAGGTGGAAGTTTAGTCTTGTACTCTTATTTGATGTATGGTGCACAAAACCAGAACCAGTTGGGACAGACTCAAGACTTGATTATGATGCGTTATGCCGATGTCTTGTTGATGCACTCTGAACTTACTGAAACTTCCGATGGTATCAATGAAGTACGTAGCCGTGTAGGGTTGACTCCGGTGGCTTATTCGGCAGAAAACTTGAAAAAGGAAAGACGTCATGAATTGGCTTTTGAAGGCTTGAGATGGTTCGACCTGATGCGTTGGGGGGATGTCGTTCCGGCATTGCAGAAACAGATTGGTACTCCGATAAGCAACTTAGGTAAAAATCTTACCATGAAAGAATTTGGTGGAGGATTTGCCAAACGTTATCAGGAAACCGGTGGGTTCTGGCCTATTCCTAAGTCTCAGTTAGACTTGTCGAATGGAGTTTTAACTCAAAACAAAGGTTGGGGAACTCCTGAATCTGAATTCTTGGGCTGGTAAATTTTAAGAGAATCGTTTTACGTTTTTAAAATCTGTAATTAAGCGAAGGCGGTGCAGATAGTGAAAGATAAAGTAACTATCTTGCTCCGCCTTCTTTTCTTTGTAGTATCCTGCAAGGAGATAATGAAGTTTAATCTTGTATGGTAATTCCCATTTTCTTCATCAGGAAGCAGGCATTCATATTTTGGGCAATCCCTTCGCGGAGTTTATAGGAAAAGCTGAGCTCATTATTCTTTATGTCAGCCTCGAAGCAGTAATTATGAATTTCATCGGGGAATTGTTTGGTCAGTTCACCTAAAAGCAAGTCATGGGTAGCAATGATGCCATTGGCGCGTAAGTTCATGAATTGCCGGATTAAATCGAAGGAGCCTTTTTGCTTGTCGGCTGAATTGGTTCCCTTTAAAATTTCATCCAGAATAATAAAGAGTTCTTTCCCCTCATTTAGTAAGTCGATGATACGTTTCAGCCGTTTCAGTTCGGCGAAGAAGTAAGATTCATTGTCGGAAAGAGAATCGGAGGTACGCAGACTGGTTATCAGGTGTGCCGGATAAAAAATCAATGACTGACAGCAGACAGGTACACCTATACAAGCCAGCAAATAATTAACACCAATGGTGCGTAAGTAAGTACTTTTTCCTGCCATATTTGCCCCGGTGATAATCAGAAAATAAGGGCGAGAGGGAATGAGTGCATCATTTTTGATACACTGTGTTTCCGCCATGAGCGGGTGTCCCATCTCTGTGGCTTCAAAGCAGAACGGAGTGTCTGTAACGGTGGGATAAGTATAGTTGGGGTGATTGTAAGCAAAGGTAGCCAAAGAGCATAGTGCGTCCATTTTTCCGATTGTTTCCAACCATCCCATCACATAACGTCCGTAATGCTCTTTCCATCGTTCGATGCGAACAATTTGCTGAAGTTGAAAGAAAACGCTTCCTTCTAAAATAATATACAGTATCTGGTTGTTACGTAAGTCAAGGCGGTCGAGCTCTTTTGATAGTTGGGTTAAGGCATCAACCGGTGATTTCCCGTCTACATTGAGTCCGTTTATCAACTCTTTCACAGCAAGACTTTTCCATTGCTCTTGTTTGCTCAGCGCTATCAGGCGTGCATAACTGTTGAGTGCTTTAAGCTGGTTGCCATAAGTTTCTTGTATTGCAGTGGCCCGTTTGATGATTGCAAAGCTGAGTATTAAAAACAGAACGAACGAAAGGCCGAACCAACTTATTGACAATAATCCTATTAACGAAGTTATTAACAGGAGGCTGTTAATAACTGGAACTCCCCAGATGAATGCTTTAACCCAGATGGAGTGAAGGTAAATAGCCGGACTCTCACACCAGTTGCGTATATCGGCTTCTTTGCCGGTTTCTGCCTGATTAACCAGTCCCATTACGCGGAACTGTTCGCGGAAGGTAGTGCGTTGGCTTATATCGTTTATTGCAATTTGCCTTTTTTCTATTTCTTTTTTATTCGTCAAATGATTCTTCATCCACTTGGCAAGCTGCTGTTTACCAAACGAAGTGCAGGTGCGGTTGATAGCTTGAAAAAGAGAACGGTTCCCAAATAAGTCAAGGTCGAATGAATACGGATGTTCCGGATCAATAAACTCTTTCCCTCCATCAAAGCAACTGTAATCGCCTTGCAGCCCTTTCAGCTCTTCCCGGTAAATTCGTGCCTGAGTATCAAGCCAGTCTCGTCGGCGGAACAGCCGGTCGTGTATTTTGATTAAGATGAAGAAAGGGAGGAAAGTGCAGCATATAACCGCTATTATTTTCCAGTTTCCCGCATTAAAAAAATAACATACTCCGATGATGCCTGCTATAAAAAGCAAGACTCGGATAAAGCTGATACGCATTATTTTGCCTCGTATAAGTTTCAGCTCTTTTTCTGTTTCAGCAAGTTGTTCGTTATAGTGTGATAATGGATTCATTCTTGTTGAATTAAGTTTGTTTTTCATTAAAAGTAAGCAGAAGAAATATTTCGGGGAAGAGAGGAGCAGAAAGAGAGGTCGGTTGACAAAACCGATACAGATACCACACTCTGAGTTCCCTTTAACTCTGCGCATGGTATCTGTAAGGCGAGAATGAAATCAATCTCTTAATATTCAGGTAAGCATCTGTCAAATATGCTGCAAGGCTTGCTCCAAGTCGGCAATAATATCATTGACATTCTCTATACCTACCGACAGACGAATCAAGTCGGGAGCAACTCCGGCTTCAATCAACTGTTCATCGGTCAGCTGGCGGTGGGTATGGCTTGCCGGATGCAACACACAAGTACGGGCATCAGCCACATGCGTAACGATACAAGCCAATTTCAGTTCATCCATAAATTTGATTGCTTCTTCGCGTGAGCCTTTCAATCCGAAAGCGATGACGCCACAAGAACCGTTTGGCATGTATTTTTGAGCCAGTTCATAATATTTGCTGCTCTTCAGTCCACAGTAGTTCACCCATTTTACTTTCGGATTTGCTTCCAGCCACTCAGCGATGCGTTGCGCGTTTTCACAGTGGCGTGGAACGCGCAGGTGAAGCGTTTCCAGTCCTAAGTTAAGCAGGAAGGCATTTTCAGGAGACTGGATAGATCCGAGGTCACGCATCAATTGGGCGGTAGCTTTGGTAATATAGGCCATTTTCCCGAAAGTTTTGGTATATGCCAGTCCGTGGTAAGATTCATCCGGCTGGGTCAGTCCGGGGAATTTGTCTGCATGAGCTTCCCAGTCAAAGTTACCACTGTCCACCACGGCTCCACCTACACAGGTAGCATGTCCATCCATATATTTGGTTGTAGAGTGAGTAACGATATCAGCCCCCCATTCAAACGGGCGGCAGTTGATAGGAGTAGCAAAGGTATTGTCCACAATCAAAGGCACTCCATGCTTGTGAGCAATGCGGGCGAATTTTTCAATGTCGAGCACATTGATGCTTGGGTTAGAAATGGTTTCTCCGAACAAACATTTCGTATTTGGGCGGAAAGCCTTTTCAATTTCCTCTTCCGGTGCATCCGCATCCACAAAGGTACATTCAATACCCAGTTTTTTCATGGTAACTCCGAACAGATTAAATGTCCCACCATAAATGGTAGAAGAGCATACAAAGTGGTCGCCAGCTTCACAGATATTAAAAACAGCATAGAAATTAGCTGCCTGTCCCGATGAAGTCAGCATAGCGGCCACTCCACCCTCAAGTGCAGCAATCTTAGCAGCTACAGCATCATTGGTAGGATTTTGCAGGCGGGTATAGAAGTACCCGCTGTCTTCCAGGTCGAACAGACGAGCCATCTGTTCGCTGGTGTCATATTTAAATGTAGTACTTTGATAAATAGGCAATACACGCGGCTCTCCCTTCTTAGGAGTCCATCCAGCTTGCACACAGAGTGTCTCTTTGCTAAATTTTCTTTCCATATTCTGATATGATTTGAGTCTATTAATCTTTTCTGGTGGACAAAAGTAAGAAATATTCTGTGATAGCTGGCGTAAATTTGCTAAAAAGATGTATATTTGGATTCTTGAGTTTATAAGTTTTTGGGTATTAAGTATTAAACCTTTATCCCGAGGGTTCAAGAACTCACTGACTTATAGACCTAACTCATCAACTTAAAACAAACGAACTTAAAACTCATAAACTTATAAACTAACAAACTCATAAACTAAAACATTATGGCAGATGAAATGACATTTAAACATGTAATGCCGATTCAGATTCGGTTTAGCGACGTCGATTTATATGGGCACATGAATAATAACGCTTATTTCTCTTTATACGATTTGGCCAAGACTTCTTATTTTCGCGATGTGTTTGGCGATGAAAATTGGAGTAAATTTGCGGTGGTAGTAGCTAATATCAATGCGGATTTTTTGGCTCCTGTATTTTTTTCGGATGAATTATATATTGAAACCACAGTAGAGCACATCGGCAATAAGAGCATAACTTTATTGCAGCGTGCCGTAAACAAAGCAAGCGGTGTGTTGAAATGCCAGTGCCGTACCATAATGGTGGGCTATGATGTAGCAACGAAGGAGCCGATAGCTATTCCCGCCTCCTACAAGAAAGCGATTTGTGATTATGAGGGCAAGACTTTAGAAGAACTTTCTCTTCGGTTAGATAACTAAAAGAAAAGACCAAGGTGTTTTAAATGAACACCTTGGCATGGCTCTTTCATAAAGCCAGTACTTCGGGCAAAGTACCGCAGTACTCTCACCGGAGTACTGGAGTA
>URDR01000043.1 GCA_900546645.1 uncultured Bacteroides sp.
GTATATGGTGGTTCTTCCATTGAAAGCCAGATACGCAGTTTAAAGAAAGGGGTTCATATTATAGTTGCTACTCCGGGACGTCTGATTGATTTGATGGAGCGGAAAGTTGCTCGTCTGGAAACCATTCGTGACGTCGTCATGGATGAGGCCGACGAGATGTTGAATATGGGATTCACCGATAGCATCAATGCGATTTTGGAACAAGTTCCTCAAGACCGCAATACCTTGATGTTCTCGGCAACCATGAGTCCGGAAATTGCCCGTATTGCCAAAACTTACCTTCACGATGCAAAGGAAATCACCATCGGAACAAAAAATGAAGGAAGCAAGAATGTACATCACATTGCTTATACAGTACATGCCAAAGATAAATACCTTGCCTTGAAGCGCATTGTGGACTTCTATCCTCAAATTTACGGCATCATCTTCTGTCGTACCCGTAAAGAAACGCAGGAAATTGCTGATAAATTGATTCAGGATGGCTATAGCGCAGATTCGTTGCATGGTGAGTTGAGTCAGGCACAGCGTGATTTGGTTATGCAGAAGTTCCGTCAGCGTCATTTGCAGTTGCTGGTGGCAACCGATGTAGCTGCCCGCGGCTTGGATGTAAACGACCTGACCCATGTCATTAACTATGCACTTCCCGATGATACAGAAAGTTATACTCACCGTAGCGGGCGTACCGGACGTGCCGGGAAAACAGGTATCTCGATTGCCATCATCAACTTGCGTGAAAAAGGAAAAATGCGTGAGATTGAGCGTATCATAAAGAAGAAGTTCGAAATCGGAGTGCTGCCTACAGGAAAAGAAATCTGTGAACAGCAGCTCATTAAGGTAATCGATGATATAGAAAAGGTAAAAGTAGATGAGGAAGAAATCGAATCTTTCTTGCCGGGTATTTACCGTAAGTTAGAATGGTTGAGCAAAGAAGACCTCATCAAGCGAGTGGTGTCGATGGAGTTCAACCGTTTCCTTGATTACTATAAGAATGCGCCTGAAATAGAACAGCCTAAGCAGGGTGAAAAGAGCAGCGATTCGAAAGAACGTAAAGACCGTGGCAGTGACCGTGAAAAAGCAGGTCGAAAAGCTGAAAAAGGTTATACCCGCCTGTTCCTGAACTTAGGAAAGACAGACGGTTTCTATGCCAATCAGATTATCGAACTGATAAACCGTAACATGAAGAGAGAGCGTATTCAGATTGGTCGTATTGACTTGATGCAGAATTTCTCTTTCTTTGAAATCATTGAGCCGCAGGCCATGCAGGTGATGAAGGCACTGAACAAGGTGGTGCTGAATGGCGGACGTCGTGTGGTAGTAGAAGTGGCTGGTGAAAATAACGGCAAGAGCGATAAAGGTGGAAAGAAACGTTCGAAAGACGGAAAGAATGCCGCCGCTTCAAAGGCTGAAAAAAAGCAAAAGCTAAGCCGTGAAGAAAGAGGCTATACTTCAGCTCGCGGACCTAAAAAGAAAGACGACTGGAAACAGTTCTTCCAGCAAGATAACGCATCTTTCGGGGATGATTTGGGAGGCATGGAAGAAGGATGGGCCAAGCGGAGCAAGCGCAAGAAGTAAGCAGGTGAGCTTGAAAGACTCAGTATACAAAGAAAGAGGCGATAAGGATTATGCAATCCTGTCGCCTCTTTCTTTGTAGGGTTAAAATATTGTTTAACGGCTCTGCCTTGTCGTTAGCAACGACAAGGCAGAGCCGTTAGTATAAACAGTAGCATTTCACTACAATGCTTGCATATCGTTCAGGCGCTTGTAATAACCATTCTTGGCAAGCAATTCCTCATGCTTTCCGTGTTCCACGATTTTGCCTTCGTATAACACATAAATCTGATTGGCATTCTTGATGGTAGAAAGACGGTGAGCAATGGCAATAGTGGTACGGGTTTTCATCAGCCTTTCCAATGCTTCCTGCACCAAGCGTTCACTCTCTGTGTCAAGAGCTGAAGTGGCTTCATCTAAGATGAGGATAGCCGGGTTCTTCAGAATGGCACGGGCAATGGAGATACGCTGGCGCTGTCCACCTGAAAGACGACATCCCCGGTCGCCTATATTGGTATCATATCCCTGTTCACTTTCCATGATAAAGTCGTGCGCATTGGCAATTTTGGCTGCCTCAATCACCTGTTCTTTCGTAGCGTTTTCCACTCCGAACGTGATGTTGTTATAGAAACTGTCATTAAACAGAATCGCCTCCTGGTTTACATAGCCTATCAGTGAACGTAAGTCCGTGATGGAAACATCCTTGATATTGGTACCATCAATGAGGATTTCCCCTCCTTGTACATCGTGGAACCGGGGAAGCAAATCAACCAGTGTAGATTTGCCCGAACCGCTTTGTCCCACCAATGCGATGGTTTCTCCTTTGCGGATGCGCAGGCTGATGTCATTCAGCACCTGATACTGTCCGTTATAGCTGAAAGTAATGTGATTAAAATCAATACTCTCTTTCAGTTCGGAAAGCGGCTGAGGGTTTTCCTTTTCTTTGATGTTATTGGGAGCTTTCAGAATCTTATCCACACGCTCCATTGAAGCCAATCCGCGCGGAATCATATAGCTGGCCTTGGAGAAGTCTTTCAGCGGGTTGATGATGCTGTATAAGATAACCATATAATAAATAAAGGTAGAAGCATCGATGGAAGAGTTATTGTCCAAAATCAATGAGCCTCCAAACCATAATACGAACACAATCAATACTGTGCCCAAGAATTCGCTCATGGGATGTGCCAAAGCCTGACGGGTAGATACGCGGCTGGTAGCATCGCGGTATTCATCGCTGCACTTGTTGAAGCGGTTAATCATTTTCTCTTCGGCAGTGAACGCCTTGATAACCCGTAATCCTCCGAGCGTTTCCTCCAGCTGCGACATGGTTTCACTCCATTTTCCTTGCGCTTCGAGCGACTGGCGTTTCAGTTTCCTTCCTATTTTTCCCATCAGCCACCCCATGGTAGGCAAGACAAGGATGGTAAACAGGGTAAGCTGCCAACTGATAATAAGCAAGGTAGCAAAATAAGAAATGATAAGAATCGGGTTTTTCAGCAACATATCCAGCGAACTGGTAATGGAGGTTTCAATTTCAGAAACGTCACCACTCATGCGGGCAATGATATCTCCCTTTCGCTCTTCAGAGAAAAAGCCCAGCGGCAGATACATCACTTTGGCATAAACCAACCGGCGTATGTCACGCACAATTCCGGTACGGAGCGGAATCATGGCAGCCGAAGAACCGAAATAACAGCCTGTCTTCAGGAAAGTCATCAGAGCCAGAAACAAACCGAGGAACAGCAGGGTAGTAGCAGGACCAAAGCTTTCAATGAGCTGGTTGACATAATAATAAAAGTTGTTCACTGCTGTTTCTTTCAGTGAGTCAACCGTCCATTCCCATTCCATATACTGATACGTCTGGTCTTGTGCACCGGTTTTAAACAGGATATTCAGAATCGGGATAAGTAACGAAAATGAAAACACATTGAAGATAGCTGAAAGCAGGTTTAACACCACAGCCCAACCTACATATTTTTTATAAGGCGAAACAAAACGCCCCATCACGCGGAAGAATTCTTTCATATTATGCGATGTAACTTCTTGTATTCCGCAAAGATAGTGGAAAATTTGTTAGGAAACTTCATTGTGTATAAGTTTTTTGGTTCTTAAGGAGGCGGACAGATTATAGGGGGAACAACTTGCCGGCATAAAAACCTTTAAACTCAAAAGTTTTTTGTAGCTTTGTCCGGAAATGTAACTCTTCATCGAATGAACTTCATATATCGTTTATTATTTGCTTTCTTATATCTTTTGTCTTTGCTTCCGCTGAGACTGCTCTATGTGATTGCTGATGTGCTTTTTCTTCCCTTATTTTATGTGGTGAAATACCGGCGTAAAGTAGTTGAGAAAAGCTTGCATGAGTGTTTCCCTGAAAAAAGTGAAGCCGAATTACGGGCGATAGAAAAGAGGTTCTACCATTTCTTCTGTGATTATCTGATGGAGGTAATCAAACTCTTTTCAATATCGAAGCGCGAGATGATGCGGCGCATGGAGTTTACGGGCTTGGATAAAGTGCGTGATGACTTGGCACGAGCAGACAAAAAGTTCTGCTTTCTTTATCTGGGGCACTACTGCAACTGGGAATACATTGCATCGCTTGCTTATTGGGTGCCAGAAATACATTGCGGGCAGATTTATCATCGGATTTATAACCAAGCATTCGATGAGCTTTTCTTGAAATTACGTAATCAGTTTGGCGGGGAGTCTATTTTGATGAAAGATACCCTTCGCCGTATACTTACGCTTCGCAAGCAGGAAAAACCGGTGATGATAGGTTTTATTTCCGACCAGCTTCCCAAGTTTGAGAACATGAATCACTGGACTACCTTCCTTCATCATGACACTTCTTTCTTTATCGGTGCCGAGCGTATAGCCAAGCAGGTAGATGCGGCACTTTATTATGTGAAGGTGGAACGGGTGCGGCGCGGTCATTACCGGGCTTCATTTGAATGTATGGCCTTGCATCCGAAAGAATATCCTGATTATGAGCTGACCAATATGTATGCGCGTATGCTGGAAGAGCAGATCAAGGAAAAACCTGAATACTGGCTTTGGACGCATAAACGCTGGAAACGTACGAAGGAAATGTGGCTGAAGTGGAAAGAAGAGTTGGCTGAAAAATAAAGAAATGAGCTATGATATCAATAGTTGTTCCTGTTTATAAGGTTGAAAGGTATTTATCACAGTGTGTAGAGAGCCTTTTGCAACAGACCTATTCTGATACTGAAATTATATTAATTGATGATGGAAGTCCGGATGGGAGTGGAGTCCTGTGTGATGAGTTGAGTGCTACAGATGCGCGTATCAAGGTTTTTCATCAGGCAAATAAAGGAGTGACAGCAGCTCGTGCAAAAGGGGTTGAGCTGGCTAAGGGTGAATGGATTTGTTTTGTTGATTCGGATGATACTCTTCCATGTGATGCGTTAAGTAAATTAAGTGAAGGCATTTGCACTGAAACAGATCTTATTATTGGTTTTTGGGATGAACGTAAGATTGTTAAAGAGGAATGGATGAAATTAGATGAATACAGAAAAACCTGTATTACAGGAAAGAAAATATATCCGGGACCTTGTGCCCGTTTAATAAGACGAACCCTTTTTAATGCGACAACCTTTGATATTCCACGTGCTATAGTAAAAGGAGAGGATATGTTGATGAATATTCGTCTTGCCTTTGCAATGCAACAAGATGTTCGTATCGTTCCTTATAAGGTTTATAATTATCTTTCTCATTCGGAAAGTTGTGTTCATAATTTCATTCCAAACTGTAATTATGAATATATGTTTTATCAGGAAAGACTGAAAGCCATACCTCATGATGTACAAGCGGTTTATAAAAAGCTTTGTATTAAGAATAGTTTGAAAGCTTTGCATCGAATTGTGCGAAACCCTATGGTAGGTCATGATTGGATTACTTCTGATTTTGTTTTTCAATTGAAGAGGGACATCGCAGCTACTCGATATTCATTATCCTTGATAGACAGGATTCTGCTAAGGGGAAAAATAGATGTTTTGACACAATTAGCAAGAAAGTTTTTATGAATTAAAGAATTAATATTTATGCTAGATACGAAACCTCTGATATCTATAATTGTTCCTGTATTTAATGCGCAGGCTTATTTGGAGAAATGTGTGCATTCATTGTGCAAGCAGACTTACTCTAATATAGAAATTCTATTGATAAATGACGGTTCAACGGATGACTCTTTAAAGTATTGTGACAAGTTGGCTCAATGCGATAGCCGGATTCGGGTGCATTCGCAAATGAATAAAGGTATTGGTGCAGTACGCAATTGGGGTTTACGGTTGGCGCATGGAGAATATATAGGTTTTGTAGATAGTGATGACTGGATAGAGCCGGATATGTATGAGTCATTATGGAAACTGATGCAATTTGAAAAGGCAGATGTGGCATGCTGTCCTCATTATAGAGAGGAAATAGGGAGAACTCGTATTATAGAAGAAGTGACTCGGTCATTCGTTTTTACACAGGAAGAGGCTTTCGAGGCATTAAGGGAGGGGAAATTTATTTTAAATTTTGTATGGGATAAACTCTTTCGTCGGGAAGTTTTTGAGGAAGTTGTTTTTCCGGAAGAACGTCGGTTTGAAGACTTAGTTGTATCACCTCATTGGTTGAGCAATGTTCAAAAGGTAGTTTATTTGTCTGAACCAAAATATCATTATTTAGTCCGGAACGGAAGTCTGACAAATGGTTTGGATGAGTTTGACATGAAATGGAGATATGAGATGGTTCAAGCTTTGGTGGAGCAAAGGAACTTTTGTTTTGAGAAAGGACTATGGAAAAGAGCTCCTAAGAAATTATTTCGCTCATGTGCTCATTTGTTAAATCGTTTGATTTTTTTGCCGCCAACCTCTATCAATACAGAAATGCATAATTATTGTATGACTGTTGTAAAGGAGTATGATTCAGTGAAAGGATTGGGCTTTGAATATAAGCTGAAACGATATCTATTTGCTTATCATTGGAGTATTTATGCTAAGGTATATTATTGGTATAGGACTTTATTCAGAAAGAAATAAGTTATGGCTATTGGTTTATGAAGGAGGGAAAACTATCCTATACAAATTAAAATCGGATTCTGAATAAGCTAATCTATGCAGAATCCGATTTTACTCATTATCTAGAGTTTTGGTGCCTCTTTATTTACCAATGGTCTAGTCTTTCAGTTCCACTAAATCCATCTACACTGTGAATAATTTCTCCTTCACAGGTTATTTTCCACTTTCCTTCAAATTGGTCGACTCTTGCCATAGAAGTCCAGCATATAGGATGCTCAATTTTTCCTTTGGTAGAATAGTTTTGTGACCAAATTATTCCAGGGCTGTCAGATATTTCTGCAACATGTATTCTTAGATTTACTTTTACGTGTCTATTTTCTCCCGTTGCTTCTCTCCATCCTTGGTGCTTTTTATAATGAAATTTTATGTCAAAGAACAGTTGTTGCACAAGGTCGGTAGAAGCTATTACGACAGTACGAAATTCATGAACATATCGATGTTCACAATCATTATATAGTCGTACAGGAATATATCTACTTCCTATCCATGCTGTTCCGTGAGAAGCCCAATTGCCGACTATGCCAACTCTTGTTTGAGGAGTTTTAATAGAGGAGACACTTATTTGGGCTAACACTATATTATTTTTGACTTCTATCCCATTAATAGATTCAGCTAAGACTTGTCCTTTTTTATATATTGCAATGGTATCTCCTATTTGGACTTTTAATTCTTTGTTAAAAAGCATTTGCCAAGCAATAGGTGTTTGTAGCATAGATGAGTCGGTACACTCTTCGATATGTTCTAAAAGAGGGTTTTCTATATTCGTAGAATCAATCCATGCTTCTTTTTCTTCCTCATTTAGTTGGCTTAAAGACAGATAAGTGTTAATCATGTCTTTAGTAGACTGAAAGGCAATTTTGTTTTCAAGGACAGCTTTTGTCGTTATAGTTGACTTATCATTTAATATAGTCTCTTTTTGACATGAAAAAAGAGAAAGTGTAGCTAGAGCTAAGCAGTAACAATAAAATAAATGTTTCATATGAGTAATAGATTAAGATTGTGGTATATTTTTATTTTGTTGTAAAAATAGTTATTCTTATGATAAAAACAAAAAAATACATTGGTTTTTGTAATGGATAATAAATAATAGATAGACATAAGCTTATATAAAAATGCCTCGACATTTTCATGTAAACACCGAGGCGTTTTGTTTTAAACGCTTTGGCGTTCTGATGAACTTGTCTAGGCGTTTGATAAAGTTGTTTTTACCACTCCTTGCAATCCTTGATGCAGGGAATAAACTTCTCCCAGAACTTGATTCGGCTTTTGTGATTAAATCCGTGGCAGCCCATAGGCAGCTGGTTGTGATTTAACTGATAGCATACGCGCGGTTTGAGGTCGAAAGCAAACTGTAAGGCACTTTCTACACAGGAATAGTGAAAATCCTGAGGAATCAATGCCCAGAAAATATCTTCATTGTGCATGGAATCAGGTTGGCTGTTGAAATAGGTAATTTCCTTGGCATACCGTTCGCAGGCTTGGCTAAATGCAGCAACTTTGCGTAAGCATAATCCTCCGTTTCCTATTTTTCCATACATCTGCAGACGTGAAATGCCGTGAGAAGGAGTACACAGCATTTTTTTAAGCTGAAGGAACTGTTTGAAAGGGAAATGATTGTAGCGTGGGCGTATCGGCCAGGGAGCCGCAACGAGATCATAGCCTTGTTGGCACCATTCGTTCAGTGCATCGTGGAAAATCCAGGCATCGGTATGGCAAATCAAGATATATTCAGTGTCGGAGAATAAGTCATAAAAAGCCTTCGACATCATCATCTCATTATATCCGGCTATGCCCCTGTGCGTGCCGAGCCAGTCGGCAGATACACTCATTGTCTCGGCTTGTGGATATAAATCAGTATAGGTATCAATAGCCAATCCTTCAGGCTTTAAAAAGACAATGGGGTGTTTGCCCAGTACGTTCATTGTTTGCTTCAGTGCTGCGCTTTCCCAGTCTTTTAAGTTTGCTTTATAGAAAGGGATGACTACTTTTACAAGGGTTTTCATGTAGGTCTATCTATTTCTTTTAGGTTTATATATTTAGGCTTTCGCATTCCTACATAAAACGGGAACAGGCGGAAGAAGCGCTTGATGCGGTTCATCGGATGATGAAGCGCGCGTTCATTGGCCCATGGCGTCAGGTCGAGGTAGCGGAAATAGGCTTCCCGCAGCGGGTGCTGGCTGTCATAATCCCATGGCTTACGGTTGGTATAGTGTAAAATAACCGGATGAAGCAGCGTGTCGGTGAATTTCTTTTTCCATGCCTCATTTATCTGTTTAGGGCGGCGGTAAAAGGCATCCTGCACATTCCATTTCAGGTCAACCAGCACTTTGTGCTGATGGAGAATGCTGTTCAGTAAATCCTGATCGTTAAACAAAATTCGTTCGGGGTATTTGTGGAAATAATCAATGCAGGCATGAGATACGTCCTGCTTACGCCAGTAATCCAGATTAATCAGCAAGACTCCGGCATTGAAATAAGAATCTTCCATGGGGTATTTCAAAATTTCGTAGCGTTGAGGCTCTCGGCACCCCATGTCTTCTACTGCTGCTACTCCCACCTCATTGAGCGGTGTATTCCAGAAGGGACGGATATCTCCTACCACAACGATATCGCAGTCTAAGTAAAGCACCCGGTCAATGTCTTGCGGCAACAAATCCGACAAGATGCACCGGTAGTAAGTAGCCATCGAAATACGCTTGCTGAATTTGCGTATGGTAAATCCTTCTAATAAGGACATATCCGGCTCATAGAAACAAATCTGGTTCTGATAGCGGGCGGCAAGTTGGTTAAGCGTCTTTTTATCGTTTTCAGATAAGTCTCGTGCGATGATATGTGCGGTAAATCTTTCTTCTTTGTTGTTCTCAAAAAGTGAAACAAGCGTTACGGCGCAGTGGCGGACGTAATTGCTGTCAATGTTGCAGGCAATATGTATCATGCTTCAGTGGAGGATTTAAGAATTCTATTTCTGCAAAGATATAAAGATATTGGTATAAAAGACTTATCTTTGCTTGAAACATTGCTTTTTAACTGAAAACTTGCTTGTTGATGGGTGATCATATTTTTTATAAGATGCGGAGCGGGAAACCGATTAAGTTTCTTGATTTCCTGAAAAATTTTGCCGGTTTGCTCATACCGGATGCATATTATCGTTCTCGGCTGAAACAAAAGTTGGCAAAGGCGCGTAAACGTCTTGACTATGCATATATGCAGCAGCGGGTAGATTACTACATGCGTATTACTTCGCCGTGGAAGATGGCAGAGGAAGATAAACTGACGCGTGATCGGAGCTGGATTCATTATACGGGAGCGATTGGAGCTTATCGTAGAAAGATGTTTCATACGGCGTATTATTTTGACCAGCATGATGTAACACGTTGGTTTCCGCCTCGGTTGAGGTGGAACTTCTGTCCGGGTGACGTATATTTTACTCCGGAAGTTCCGACTGTGGTGAAAAGTCGTCTGCTTGCTTCGGATAATCAGAACTCAGTGGTGCTGAAATTGGATAAGTTACGTCACTTCATGTATGTACATGATACGAAGCCGTTCCGTGAAAAGAAAGACTGCGTCATTTTTCGTGGAAAGATTCGTCAAAGCCGCTTGCGTACGTTGTTTCTGGAAAAGTTTTTCGGCAATCCGTTATGCGACTGTGGGGTTGTTGGGCGGAATGAAGGCTGTCCGGAGGAATGGATGGCACCGAAAAAGACCATTCGTGAGCACTTGGACTATAAATTTATCATTGCACTGGAAGGAAATGATGTGGCATCTAACTTGAAATGGGTAATGTCGTCTAATTCATTGGCTGTCATGACACGCCCCACTTGTGAAACTTGGTTTATGGAAGGAACGTTGAAGCCTGATTATCATTATGTGGAAGTGAAAGATGATTTTTCTGATTTTGAGGAGAAACTTCATTATTATATCCATCATCCGGAGGAGGCTGAGGAGATAATTCGACATGCGCATGAGTATGTTTCACAGTTCCGGAATGAGGAGCGTGAGGAGTTGCTTCAACTGATGGTGATGGAGCGTTATTTTAAGACTAGCGGACAATTCTAAAACCTAACTTAATAAAAAAACAATGCTGTTTAATTCGTTTGAGTTCTTGCTGTATTTGCCCATTGTGTTTCTGCTTTACTGGTTTGTCTTTAAGCCCTTGCGCTGGCAAAACTTGTTTGTGGTGATAGCAAGTTATGTTTTTTATGGCTGGTGGGATTGGCGTTTTCTTTTGTTGATTGCGCTGACCACGTTTTGCAGTTTTTTGAGTGGAATTTGTCTGGAACGCTATGAAGGCAACCGCAAAAGGCAGAAATGGATAAGTACCGGTAATATTATACTGAATCTGGGTATTCTTTGCACCTTTAAGTATTTTAATTTCTTCGGTGAAAATCTGTCGGTGCTGATGCGTGCTTTCGGTTGGGAGATTGATTGGGTGACTCTTGATATTTTGCTTCCGGTGGGAATCAGTTTTTATACTTTCCAGGCGTTGAGTTATACGATAGATGTGTATCAGCATAAGATGAAGCCCACTCATGATGTCGTGGCTTTCTTTGCTTTTATCAGCTTTTTCCCGCAACTGGTGGCAGGACCGATTGAACGGGCTACGAATCTGCTTCCTCAGTTTCTGAAAGAACGAAGTTTTTCGTACGAAAAAGCGGTGGACGGAATGCGGCAAATCTTGTGGGGACTGTTTAAGAAAATGGTCGTGGCAGATAATTGTGCGGTTGCGGTGAATGAGATTTTTGCCGATTATCAGGTGTTGGAGGGTTCTCATTTATTGTTGGGGGCAGTTTTCTTTACATTCCAGATTTATGGCGACTTTTCCGGTTATTCCGACATAGCAATCGGTACGGCCCGTTTATTTGGAGTCAACTTGATGCGCAACTTTAACTATCCTTATTTCTCACGCGATATTGCTGAGTTCTGGCGTCGCTGGCACATTTCGCTGACCACTTGGTTTCGTGATTACATCTATTTCCCTTTGGGAGGAAGCCGTTGTGCGAAGTGGAAGGTAATGCGTAATACCTTGATTATTTTCTTAGTCAGTGGCTTCTGGCACGGGGCAAACTGGACGTTTATCTGTTGGGGAGCTTATCATGCGTTTCTATTTTTTCCCTTATTGCTTTTAGGGCAGAACCGGAAATATACAGATGGGGTGGCAAAGGGAAGACTATTTCCTTCGTGGAAAGAGGCAGTGCAGATGGTGGTTACTTTTTTCCTTGCGGTAATAGGTTGGATTATTTTCCGGGCAGAAACGATTCATCAGGCTTGGGATTATATGGTATGTATGGTTACTAAATTCCATTTTACGATGCCGGCTCATGGAAAAGACCCGTTGATTTACATCGGTATCTTGCTAGTTATTGAATGGCTGCAGCGAGAGAAACAGTTCGGTCTACAGTTAGAAGAAAAAGGAATCTTCCGCTATCGTGCTGTGCGTTGGGCTATTTACTATATCGTATTTATCACAACCTTCCTTCTGGCCGGTCAGCAGGAGGAGTTTATTTATTTCCAATTCTAAGAAGAGAATGTCATGAAGAAATTTCTTATCTATGTAGGCATTTTTTCCTTGTCGCTGATTTTGCTGGCGGGAGGAATAGAGTATATGTTAAGGCAGGTACCGAATCCTTTTTCTTTTAAAAGAGGAATATTGGAACAGAAAGGGCAACAGATGAGTACGCTTATCATAGGAAACTCTATTGTTGATTATGGTATAAATCCACAATTTTTAGGAGATAGCACATATAATGTAGCTTTATCAGGGCAGTGGTTTCGTTTTAATAAAGCAATGTTGGAGCGATATATAGGGAGTATGCCTCATTTGGAACACGTACTTTGGGGAATAGCGTCCTATGCTTTGTGGATGGATGATGTGGATGACGTAGACATTGTGTATCATAAATTGTATATGGATATACATCGTAAGGATGATATGCTCCCTGTTTCTGAATTTATAACTCTTCGTGGATATGCTTTACGGAAATGGTCTAAATTTTATATGGCTCATGGAGTGACAGTACATTGCGACTCGTTGGGTTTCGATAATAGCTATCGCTTAGAGAAAAGGGGATCTACTTGGTTTGATGATATTCCGGGATTAGTGAGACATCAATGTTCGTGGTATGATAAAGATATAAACGGTGAGTTATATCGTGCGAATATTCAGCGTATGCATGAAGTGGCAAAGTTATGTCATGACCGGGGTATCCGCCTTTATTTGGTTTTGCCGCCTGTTCATCCTACATATTATAAGCTGGCAGATAAGAAACAGTTGGAGCTTATCTACAAGGCGGTAGAAGAGGTAGCTGCCCGCTGGGATAACGTAAGTTATCACGATTATTTGAGTGATACACGATTTACGGATGATGATTTCTACGACGGAAATCATTTGAGTTCGGATAGAGGAGCAGAAAAGTTTACTAAAATAATAAAGGAAGACTTGTTTTAGGCAGGTCTTCCTTTAATAATTTTTAGTTGATTCCTTTTCGCTCTTTATAAGCGTTAATCAACTCTTGATATTTCTGGTCGTTTTTATCATGGGGATTCGGCTTGAAGTATAGGTTTTCCGGGATATGTTTACCGTTATCCGTCAGGGTAGTACCGTTTTCATTTTTGACAATATCGAGTGCATCATACAGTTCTCCGGTCAGTGCGTCATAGGCATTCATGGTCAGTGTATCACCATGTACCCGGATCTGTTGATAATACTTTCCTGCAATACCAAACTTATCAAATCTTTCTCCGAAGTAAATGCGATATGTCTTCGGAGAGCAATGACTTACCGTGTAGAGAGGAGTAGTGGGTATTCCCGTTTGGGTATGGTTGGTCATGCGTCCGTAAGCATGTTCATGTCCTTGCAATACCATGTCAACACCAAATTCTTCTATGACTGAGCCGAACAGAGTCCGCTGAATGAGGTTATTATACTTTCCTTTGATGGAATGAATAGGATGGTGAAGTACGACTATTTTCCATCGTGCCTGACTCTTTTCCAATTGTTCTTTTAACCATTGCCGCTGCGTCCACAAATAGAAAAATTCCCGGTTGCTGTCCAGACAGAACAGCTGCATGTCGTTATACTTTAAAGTATAGACTTGATTTTCCCCAATCATCGAATCAAGGAAATAAGAAAAAATCAATGAAAATCTGCGTTCAAGTTTGCGGATAGGATATTTCAGATAGTCATGATTCCCCGTTACGGTAAGAATGGGATAATATTGTCCGATGGAATCCAGTCCCCTGAACGTTTCTTCCCAATAGGCATCAATAGGGCGTTCAGTCAGGTCACCTCCGAAGACGAGGAACTCGGTTTCCGGATGCTTCTGTAATGCTTTTTTCAGAAAGCTATTTGATTTTCCGTTGATACTGTCTTGTACGTCGCCTACGAAAAGGAAGGAATAATCATTTCGTGTGACTTGGTTTTGGGTCTTAAAGTTGTACCAAGGGGAGTATTTTCCACCGCTGCACACACGGTAAGCATAAGAGCGATCGGGAAGAAGGGAACGTAACCGGGCTACGTAATAGGCCGCTTTTCCGTTTCGGGAGCGGAATGTCTCTCCTTGTGCCTGAATCTGCAAGGTATCTTCTGCTTGGCTATCGACTAACTCCACAAAGGAAGGAAGAACAACCGAGTCGCACTCCCAGCTGATATTGCGTGACAGTTCATCTTCGGTTCCGAATGTAAGAAGTACTCTTCCCGGCGAGGAGAGTGAGGTATAAGATGGTTCGGGGGGATTTCTAAACCATGCATTCCATCGTGAATTTATCCAGAATCCTAATGCAAGTAGGATGACTGCAGTGATGCTTAGCTTGATAAGGGTTTTCTTTTTCATCTTGTTGAATAGATTGGTCTTTGTGGGGCAAAGATATAAATTAGAACTGTATATCACAGGGTTTGGGAAAATATAACTAACTTTACAGCCTCAAAAAATAAGAAGTCATGATAAAGAAACCTATTTTTTCGAATGTACTTTCACTGGCATGGAATTTACTGATTGTATATGTATGTTACTCTATTTGCCGGCTTGCGTTTTTGCTGACTAATCTTTCTATTTTCAGTGAAAAACTTGATTTCAGTTATATGTCGGGGCTGTTTGGGGCAGGAGTCATTTTTGACACGACGGCTATCTTGTATAGCAATGCTCTGTTTATCCTGCTGTTTCTCTTTCCGTTTCACTGGAAAGAACATCCGCTGTTTTATAAGGGAGTGCGATGGGGCTTTACAGTTGTTAATACACTCTTCCTGATAACGAATCTGATAGATTGCGTTTATTTCCGCTTTTCCGGTCGCCGCACTACAATGAGTGTTTTTCAGGAATTTAGTCATGAGGGAGGCAGTAATCTGACTTCTATTTTTCTGAAAGAATTTGCTGTTAACTGGTACTTGGTGTTGCTGGCAGCGGCACTGGCTTATATGCTCTATAAATTGTATCGTGCTCCCCGGTCTTACCCGGTAAAGAACAAACTTGGTTATTATTTGATGCAAACGGCTACGCTGGTGATTGCCATCCCGTTTGTCGTTTTCGGCATGCGTGGAGGGATGACGGCTGCCACTCGCCCCATTACCATCAGTAATGCCAATCAGTATGCCGACCGTCCGGTGGATGCTTGCTTGGTACTCAATACTCCTTTCTCTATGTTCCGCACGTTGGGAAAGAAGGCCTTTATCATTCCTGATTATCTGCCGGAGGCTGAAGCCGGAGCCGTTTATGATCCGCTCATTCTTCCAGCCGACTCTGCACAGTTCCGTCCGATGAATGTCGTGGTGCTGATAGTGGAAAGTTTCAGCAAGGAGTTTGTCGGAAGTTTTAATTCTCATTTGGATGGGGGAACCTATAAAGGATATACCCCTTTTCTTGATTCGCTGCTGACTAAAGGTTTGACGTTCGAGTATTCATATAGCAATGGCCGGAAAAGTATCGACGGAATGCCTTCTGTACTTTCGTCTATCCCAAGTTTTGTAGAGCCGTTCTTTCTTACTCCGGCCTCACTCAATGATGTATCCAGCCTGGCAAGAGAGCTGAAGCATAAAGGATATTATTCTGCATTTTTTCATGGAGCGATGAATGGCTCGATGGGATTTCAGGCATTTGCCAATTCGGTAGGCTTTGATAGTTATTGGGGACGTACGGAGTATAATGCAGACCCGAAGTATAATGGTGATGATGACTTTGACGGTACATGGGCTATTTGGGATGAAGAATTCATGCAGTTCTACTGCGACCGTATGACGGAGTTCAAGCAGCCTTTTGTGACTTCTCTGTTTACAGCAACTTCGCATAATCCGTATGCTTTGCCGGAACGTTATAAGAATGTATTTCCGAAGGGTACCCATCCTATTCATGAGTGTATCGGTTATACAGATCATGCGTTGCGTAACTTCTTCGCATCGGCATCGAAGCAGCCTTGGTATGCAAATACGCTCTTTGTGCTGACTGCTGACCATGCAAGTATGAATGAGCATCCGGAGTATGTAACCGATTTGGGTGCCTATAAAGTTCCTATTTTGTTTTATGCACCGGGTATGCCGGAGTTGGCTAAAAGAGATTCTGTAACGATTGCCGAGCAAATAGATATTATGCCTACCGTTTTGGGTCTTTTGGGATACGATCGTCCTTATATCGGTTTTGGACAGGATATTCTTCGTACACCCGCAGCTGATAAGTTTGCAGTGAACTATATTAATGGAAGTGGAGTTTATCAGTTCCTGAAAGGTGACTATCTGATTCAGTTTGACGGAGAGAAGGTTATTCATGCGTATCGTTTCCGAACAGATTTGCTGATGGAGAACGATGTGAAAGATACTATGCCGCAGGATATTCGTCAAGCGATGGAGAAGCAGCTGAAATCAATTATTCAGCAATATATGCAGCGGATGAATACGAACGGATTGGTTTACCGTGAGTAAGTACATATCAAAGGAAAAGTCCCTTTGATTCAAAGAAGAGAAACTTCTGAGAGTCAAAGGGACTTTTTTTATAGATCAGTATCTGATAGGATACTTATGCGTTCTTGTTGGCACGTTTACGTTCGATCTCGTCCAAGATAACCTTACGCATGCGCATGCTTTTGGGAGTAACTTCTACGTACTCATCTTCTTTGATGTATTCCAACGCTTCTTCAAGAGAGAATACAATCGGAGGAATGATACGCGCCTTGTCATCCGAACCAGATGCACGCATATTGGTCAGCTTCTTCGATTTGGTAACATTGATAACCAAATCGTTTTCATGTACGTGTTCACCTACCACTTGTCCGGCATAGACTTCATCTTGCGGGTAGATAAAGAACTTACCGCGGTCTTGCAATTTATCGATAGCATAAGCAAAAGCAGTTCCGCCTTCCATAGCAATCATTGAACCGTTAGTACGGCGAGGAATATCTCCCTTGAACGGCTGGTATTCTTTGAAGCGGTGTGCCATGATTGCTTCACCTTGAGATGCTGTCAGTACATTGGTACGCAGACCAATAATACCGCGTGAGGGCATATCAAATTCAATGTTGACACGATCGCCTTGTGTTTCCATGGAAACCATTTCCCCTTTACGGCGAGTAACCATATCAATCATTTTGCTTGAGAACTCTTCAGGAACACTGATTGTCAGTTCTTCAATCGGCTCACATCTCACTCCGTCGATTTCCTTGAAGATAACCTGCGGCTGACCTACCTGTAATTCGTATCCTTCACGACGCATGGTTTCAATCAAGACAGACAAGTGAAGCACACCACGTCCAGATACAATCCATTTTCCGTCTTCGTTTTCTGTTTTACGAACACGTAATGCAAGGTTCTTATCCAACTCTTTCATCAAGCGGTCGTGGATATGGCGAGAAGTCACGAATTTACCTTCTTTTCCGAAGAACGGTGAGTCATTGATGGTAAAGAGCATGCTCATGGTCGGCTCATCGATCGCGATAGGAGGCAATGCTTCCGGATTTTCAAAATCACAGATCGTATCACCGATTTCGAATCCGTCAATACCTACGATGGCGCAGATATCACCTGAAGAAACCGATTCTACTTTTTTGCGGCCTAATCCTTCAAAGGTGTGAACTTCTTTGATTTTTGATTTCACCATTGAACCGTCACGTTTGGCAAGCGTGATATTCATACCTTCTTTCAAGGTTCCCCGGTGAACACGTCCTACGGCAATACGTCCTGTATACGCAGAGTAGTCAAGTGAAGTAATCAACATTTGGGGAGTTCCTTCCAGCTGTTTAGGAGCAGGAATATATTTAACGATGGCATCAAGCAACGGAGCGAGGCTGTCGGTCGGTGTATTCCAATCTGTACCCATCCAGTTATTCTTGGCAGAACCGTAAAGTACGGGGAAGTCCAACTGGTCTTCAGTGGCGTTGAGGCTGAACATCAAGTCGAAAACCATTTCATATACTTCTTCCGGGCGGCAGTTAGGCTTATCAACCTTGTTCACAACCACAATGGGCTTCAGTCCGATTTGTAATGCTTTCTGTAATACGAAGCGAGTTTGAGGCATGGGACCTTCAAACGCATCAACGAGCAGGATACATCCGTCGGCCATGTTAAGCACACGTTCCACTTCTCCACCGAAGTCAGCGTGTCCCGGAGTATCAATGATATTGATTTTCGTACCGTTGTAATTGATTGAAACGTTTTTCGAGAGAATGGTTATCCCGCGTTCGCGTTCCAAATCATTGTTATCCAACACCAGTTCACCATTGGTTTGGTCATTGCGGAACAGATGTCCCGCCAGCATCATTTTGTCCACCAGTGTAGTCTTTCCGTGGTCTACGTGGGCAATAATGGCAATGTTTCTAATGTCTTGCATACTTATACCTATAGATTTGTTGGCAAAGTTACTATTTTTCTGCATATTATTTGTTACGATAGCAAGAGATTTTTTCTGTAAATCGCTTGCTATCTGAAAGATTATCCCTATCTTTGCAACCGCAAATCAAATTTATACATTTTAAAAGGTCAAAATTATGTATTTAGACGCAGCTAAAAAACAAGAAATCTTTGAAAAGTACGGAAAGTCTAACACTGATACTGGATCAGCAGAATCTCAGATTGCATTGTTTTCATACCGTATTTCTCGCCTGACTGAGCACATGAAGCTCAACAGAAAAGATTATAGCACTGAAAGAGCTCTTACTGGATTGGTAGGAAAACGTCGTTCTTTGTTGAACTACTTGAAAGACCGCGATATCGAAAGATACCGTGCTATCGTTAAAGAGCTTGGCTTGCGTAAGTAATTTGTTACTTGCTGCAACACACAAAAAAGCGGGTCGCTTCCTTCGGGGAAAGCGACCCGCTTTTTTTAGCTGACTAGTCATCAGGTTATCTTGTGCCTTCAGGCAGGATATACAAGATTGTCTTCCGTAAGCTGTTCCAGTACCTCATGAAGGAATTTGGCAGCTTCCCATTTAGCCATCGGAAGGTTCATCATCAGGTAATTTCCGCAGTCCTTTGGTGTAGCCCCCGGAACATCACCTTCAAACTCGGCAATGAAACGGAAGGTTTCCTGCATCAAGGGAACAATGTCATGTGAGGTTAGGTCGCCTTTCATGACCAGATAGTTTCCGGTGAGACAACCCATCGGTCCCCAGTAAATGATTTTATCTGCCCATATAGGGTGGTTGCGGAGAAAGGTAGCGGCAAGGTGTTCCATGGTGTGGATTTCTGCTTGTCCTAAAGCCGGTTCGCGGTTTGGCTCTTTCATACGGATGTCGAATGTTGTTACAGTTTCATTGCCAACGGTATCTTTGCGTGATACATAGATGCCGCGTAACAAACGGATGTGGTCAATGGTGAAACTTGGTATTTTTTTCATAAGTTGTAAGTTTGGGTTCTTAAGTTTTTTAAGCTTATAAGTTTTAGAGTCGGTAAGGTTCTGAATACCTTAGGATAATCATTTCAGAATCTTGTTTCCTTAAAACGCTACTTAAATCTTTCCCGGAAGTGCTTTCAGGAAGGTTTCGGTAACCCGGAAGGAACGGTCTGCCATTTCCCCCCAGAAATTCTGGTACTGTTCAAAGTGTTGGTCGGCTCCCGGTGTGTCGCTGATGATGCGGAAGCTGATGAAAGGAACTTGGTATAAATAACATACTTGTGCTATGGAAGCAGATTCCATGTCTACAGCGAGCCCTTCGGGAAAATTATGCTTGATATCATTCAGTTCTTTACGGTCTGTAATAAATTTATCTCCCGTGCAAATGAGTCCGCCGTGGATAGCGGTTTCGGTGTCTAATGAGAGTGCACAATTATATAGGGTGTCATTTCCTTGGAAGAAAGTAGGAAGTCCTTGAATCTGTCCGTAAGCATTTCCTTCACCGCACCATACATCGTGATATACAATTTGTTTACTCACCACTACATCCATAACATTCAGGCAAGTGTCAATACCTCCTGCCACTCCGGTGCTGATGATGCAATCGGGTTGGAAGTTACGTATGAGCTCTACAGCTCCGGCTGCAGCGTTTACCTTGCCGATGCCGCACTGCATTAATACAATGGTATTGTTTTTAATAGATCCTTCTATATAGGTAAATGGACCTTCTTTTCTTTCTGTTTTGTTTTCAAGTTGGCTTGCCAGTTGTTTCTGTTCTGAAGACATGGCGGTGATGATTCCTATTTTCATTGGCTTGAGTTTATAAATTATAAGTTTATAAGTTCTTGAGTTTTTTAGTTTATGGTTCTTGGTTTCTTAGCTTTATAGTCGTAAAGCCTTCTTCTAAATGGATATTTGTCTTTTTGTTCTTCTGTCTAAAAGCACTCCATGTTTTAGTTCTTGAGCCTTCACTATATTATGTATATCTTTTCTTTTGTCTAAAAGCATCCCATCTTTTGTTTGAGAATCATAAAAACTGAAAAACTCAAATAAACTAACGGCAAATTTACGACTTTTCACTCGGTATTGTGTTATCTTTGCCTACTGAAAACATTAATAATTAATAAACTACTTCATTATGAAAGAGTTTCGGAAAATATTTCCCGATATGGTTGCAATTATGCTTTTTGCATTGATTGCGTTTGTTTATTTCTTCCCGGCGGTAACAGAGGACCGGATTTTGGCTCAGCATGATGCCGTAGCAGGTATCGGTGCAGGGCGCGAAATGCAGGAGTATAGAGAAGCTACAGGTGAACGTACGCGTTGGACGAATGCGATTTTCGGTGGAATGCCGACTTATCAGATGTCGCCAAGTTATGATTCTTCGGATACACTGAATGTGGTACAGAAAATTTATCGTTTGTTCTTGCCTGATTATGTATGGTATGTGTTTATCATGTTGTTGGGCTTTTACATCTTGCTCCGTGCTTTTAATTTTAAGGTCTGGATGGCAACGCTTGGTGCGGTAATCTGGGCATTCTCTTCGTACTTCTTCATTATCATTGCTGCCGGGCATATCTGGAAATTTGTGACGTTGGCATACATCCCACCTACGATTGCCGGTATGGTATTGGTGTATCGTGGGAAATATTTGTGGGGTGCTGTAGTAACTGCTTTGTTCGTGGCATTGCAAATTATGTCGAATCATCCTCAAATGAGCTATTATTTTCTTTTCGTCATGCTGTTTATGGCTATGGCATACGGCGTTTCGGCTTGGAAGGAAAAGCAAATGCCTCGTTTCTTGAAGGCAAGTGCGGTATTGGTGGTTTCCGGACTGGTAGGTGTGTGCATCAATCTTTCTAATCTGTATCATACCTATCAATACAGCAAAGAGAGTATGCGTGGAAAGAGTGAACTGGTAAAGGCAAATTCAGCCGACCAGACGGATAGCGGACTGGAGCGTAGTTATATTACACAATGGAGCTATGGTATCGGAGAAACCTTTTCATTGCTTGTTCCCAATGTAAAAGGGGGAGCTTCAGTTCCTTTAGCACAGAACGAGAAAGCAATGGAGAAAGCCAATCCGATGTATAGTGGTTTGTACAGCCAGTTGGGGCAGTACTGGGGTGAACAGCCGGGAACATCGGGTCCGGTATATGTAGGAGCTTTTGTGATGTTTCTTTTCGTCTTGGGACTGTTTGTGGTAAAAGGTCCGATGAAATGGGCATTGGCTGGAGGAACCTTATTCTCTATCTTGCTTTCATGGGGACATAACTTTATGGGACTGACCGATTTCTTTATTGACTATATTCCGATGTACAGTAAATTCCGTGCGGTTTCTTCCATTCTTGTGATTGCCGAATTTACCATTCCGCTGTTGGCAGTCATGGCATTGAAAGAGGTGATAGAGCGTCCGCAGCTGATACGTGAACAGGCAAAAGTTTTTTATGGGAGTTTTGCTCTTACGGGAGGGCTGGCATTGTTATTTGCCCTTGCACCCTCATTCTTCTTTCCGTCGTATGTATCTTCGGCTGAGTTGAGTGCATTACAACAAGCCATTTCTGCCGACCAGCTTGCTCCGATTCTGGTTAATTTGGAAGAGGTGCGCAGCTCCATCTTTACCTCTGATGCATGGCGCAGTTTTTTCATTATTCTATTGGGGGTAGCTTTGGTATGGATGTATGGAGCGGGGAAATTGAGAGCTTCACTATTGGTGGGTTTGCTTACTGTGCTTTGTCTGGCAGATATGTGGAGTGTGAATAAGCGTTACCTTTACGATGATCAGTTTGTGGCGAAAGGGACGGAGATGCAACCCTTCCTTCAGCCGACGGAAACCGACAAGGAAATTCTGAAAGACAAATCGCTTGATTACCGTGTGCTGAACCTATCGGTAAATACATTCAATGAAAACAATACAGCTTATTGGCATAAAAGCATCGGGGGGTATCATGCTGCGAAGCTTCGCCGCTATCAAGAACTGATAGAAACACATATTCAAGGGGAAATCACTTCCTTGTTTAAAAAACTTCCCGAAGTGGGAGGAGATATGACCCTGTTGGGTTCCGGACTGACTCCGGTCTTGAATATGCTGAATACACGTTATTATATCTTCCCGTTGCAGGGGGGAAAAACCATGCCGCTCTTTAATCCGTATGCGCTGGGCAATGCTTGGTTTGTGGATGAAGTGAAGTATGTGGACAATGCCAATGAGGAAATAGAAGCACTTCGTTCTATCGACCTGGTACGGACGGTAGTGGTTGACAAGCGGTTTGCCGGCTGTGTGAAGTCTTCTGCTGCTGATAGTTTGAATGTCATTACACTGAAAGCATATAAGCCTAATGCCTTGACTTATGAGGTGAATACGGCAAAAGGAGGAACGGTAGTTTTCTCAGAGATCTATTATCCGGGATGGCGTTCCTATGTTGATGGTAAAGAGGTAGAGCATGGACGTGCTGACTACGTGCTTCGTGCGATGAATGTACCGGCAGGAAAGCATACCGTTGAGTTTGTATTCGATCCGCAATCGCTTCATGTGACCGAGGGAATAGCCTTTACGGCGTTGGCACTGCTTGCAGTGGGTGTATTGCTCGCCATCGGCTTGCCTTGGTATCGTCGGCGTAAGGCATAAAGCCGTCTGTATGGGTGGCAAACTGCCTCCTCTAAACATGTTTTCACGAAAATTGCCTGCACCCTACACGTTTTGAGGGTTAAGGCATTCTGAATAAATAAGTTAAAAGCGTGTAGGACGCAGTGTAGGTAAAGGATTTGAACTACACCGTCCTACACGCTTGTTTTGTTTTTGCTGGTAGTGCTTTTTGAAAAAATTGACACTAATCTCCGGATAATGCCAAATTCCTGCTGGGTTAACATCCTTTTCCCGTAATCTTTTCCTTGTTTTCTCATGAGAAATTCTACTGCCCACTATTATGAGTTGTACGACTCATAATAGTGGGTTATATAACCCATAATAGTGAGTTATACGACCCATAATAGTGGGCTATAGAAATCATGCAGGAAAAGATGGAATATCATGGAGGGAATTTCAAGTAAACGAAGCAGTTCTGGGG
>URDR01000044.1 GCA_900546645.1 uncultured Bacteroides sp.
CGAGATAGGAGTCCGTCTCGTGGGCTCGGAGATGTGTATAAGAGACAGGCGCACATACTTAAAAACGTACATTATGGGACAAATATTACCAGGAGTAGTCGTAGCTTTTGAGAATCCCAAGGGCGGGGTAGGGAAGTCTACGCTGACAGCTTTGTTTGCAGGTTATATTCATTCGCAGTCAAACGAAGAGGGGGGCTTATCCATTGCCGTGGTGGATATCGACGACATGCAGAACACTATCGGAAAATTACGTGAGGACGAAGCCGAGGACGGAATCATGAAAAAGGAAGAAGAATATGAGGTTATCAATATCTCTTCCTCAGAGTTCATCAACCAACTGGATTTCCTTCAGGACAATTACGACATTATACTTGTCGATTTTCCGGGTAACCTGAAACAAAACGGTGTAGTTGAAACGCTGCACTTCGTTGACGTGATCATCATTCCCTTCGAACCGAACCAGACCGATTTAAGACCTACATTGACCTTTTACTATAACATCTATGAAGGGATTATCGAAAGCCGTCGAAAGATTGGTAAAAAGACTACCGTGCGTGGTGTTATGAACCGTGTTCTTCCGAATGTGCTGGAGTTCAAAGAAATTTTGAAAAATAAAAAAACCTTGCCTTTCGAGTTGATGCAAAACTACATCAAGGATTCAAGGGTTGACTATCAACGCAATTTAAGTACGCTGAGTAAAGCGTACCATCATCCCTGTGATGCTTTCTGTGAAGAGGTATTGGAATTAATCTGTAACCATATAGGAGAATAAAGCTATGGCAACCAACAAAGAAAGGACATCATCAGCCGCCATGAGAAAACTCTTGCTGCAAAGCGCCAGTAAGAAAGAGCAGGAAATCCAGCAGATCGGAAGTGTTGCGGAAAGCACTATCCCCCAACCTGCGATTGAGCACCCCATCCATGAAGAGGTGAAAGAATCGGCTCCAGTCAAAGAAACCGTCCAAGAACCTCAGCCGGAACAAATGGAAAAGCCGGAATCCAAACCTTCCGTGCAGTCTTCTCCAAAAACAGAAGAAAGCAAAGTCTGCGGAAAAAAATTCTCGGAATATCTGGAAGAGCGAAAATTAAAGAACACCGAAGTAATCCGGATATCCAGCGAAACCCACAGAAAGCTGAAGCAGATTGCTATGGCCACTGGATTAGGAATGCACAACATCGCAAACAACATTCTTGAAGACATATTGACCAGCCATAACAAGGAGATTCAAGCGATACTGAAGAAGTATATGAGCATCTGATTCTACTTTCGGAAAAATATATACGCCTGTTCGACTGCATCCGTCGGGCAGGCGTTATTTTTGCACACCGTTTTAGTGAAGGCCGGCATTGAACCGGGACACTTTTACACAACTGCGGAAAAATCCCTTTGCCTATTATCCTGGACAATATGTTAAAGAATTCAAACCTCTACTTGTTTCCACCTCAAAATTTTTTCCGAAAGTAAGAATACGGTAACAAAATCATTTCTTCGTTTTATTTAGGTTTTTAGGGATTTAAGTATTTGTGGGACACTTTTACACAACTAATAAGGGAGGTTTTCCGTATAATCAACTATATTATTGCAAGTTAGCACTTACTGGCATCTTCTCGTAACCGGGACACTTCTGCACAACTAACCGACTATTCGGGACACTTCTGCACAACTGAACAGGAAAGTCGGGATACTTTTACACAACTAGAATCTGCATTCGGGACACTTTTACACAACTAAATCAGGAATCCGGGACACTTCTGCACAACTAAACCGGCCATTCGGGACACTTTTACACAACTGGGGGATCGGAAACAGCCGTAGTCGGGACACTTTTACACAACTAAATCAAGAAACAGCACGAAAAAAATGCTTTGGAATCTTCATTTATAGGGAGTTAGATTCACTATCTCCGTAAAAAAACGTATCTTTGCATCAGTAAACAACAAGTGTCCGCCTATGAAGGAAAGTAATACACAAAAAGAGTTGAGCAGAGTCCCCAGGACTCTCAGCGAGTCTTCCAACACGAAAGTATTGGAAGTTCTATTTGATGCAGGCGGCACTGTCATGTCTGACATTATCATTTACGTGGCATCTTCACAAATGAAAGATCTGTTCGGCGACTGCTGGTTCTCCATCAACGATTTTTGTGAGGTCATGGGGTATGAACGAACCAAGTTGCAACGAAAACTGACCGAGAAGCAGCTTGATTTCCTGTTCAGCAACCAACGTCCGGTATATATCACCGAACAGAACGGCCAAAAGATAGAGCATCCGATAGAGAACACCTTTGAAGCGGCGTTATACCGTTTAGGGACATCCAACCTCAGTGTAGCATACGCCATGAACGGCAAGACGCAATATAAGTTCATTCAAATACTGGACCGCTTTGAGATAAAGGATAACTTCGGCACGAAAAAGCGCACCAAGCGGAATTACAACGTGCATCTGAGCAAAGATCTGATGAATACTTTGCTTACCGAATACAATCTGCTGGAACTGAAAGACTACCGTAACCTGCCCAACCGCAAAGGCTACCGCAAGTTTTATCTGAACCTGGCGAAAATGATTTACCTGATCAAGTATAAGATTGACCAAGGACAAGCACCTTATTTCACCGTTACGGTTGACCAACTTGCCAAGGAATTTGATGTAACGGTAAAGGACAACCATGACCGGAAGAAGAAGGTGACCAGCATCTTAAACGGTATCAACAAAAAGCTGGAGAGAACCAAATTCCAATACCAGTACATCAAAGGAAAAGGGGAGAAGTGGCCCTACACCGTACAGTTTTTCTTTGACCAGGAAACATTGGAATATTTCGACGAAAAGATAAAGGCGATACTGACCTCGCAATATCACGATGCGCTTAAATCATGCTTCTTGTTAAACAAGAAAGGCATTCCCGTGAGCAGACATTATCAATATAAGGATTTCTTTAAATTGGGAACCGGCGAATATTATCATGAATTTACCGCATGGCTTTATTCTGAAGAGGACAAGGAGATTAAGGAGAACATCTACCGGGATATCTATATAAAGGTAGTAGGCATTCGTCCAGAAGACCTTGCCGTCAACTTAAATCCCTAAAAGTTGGAACAACCAGTATGAAACTGGTACGGGGCGTGCCTTTGTTGTTGGAACGCCACGTCCATGTTAGAGGGTACGTTTCCGTACCCTTATATAAACATAAAACAAATTCAATGGTTCAAACAATTGCCACCCTGATAGATGAGACGCTCATGGTAATGGGCGCCCATCTTCACGTGCGGATGACAGACGAAGAAAAGGCGTATCTTGATGCTCATTTCGAGCTTATCCATATCAAAAAGGGAGAACACCTCGTCACCAGGGGCGAGGAAGTATGCTACCTCTATTATCTGGAATCCGGCATCGTCCGGTTATGGTTTCCGGACAAAGAGAATAGAGAGATTTCAGCACGGTTTATCCAAGCCAAAGAGTTCATCAATTTTTTCCTTTCACATGAAGAACACCATGCCCACTACAATATCAAGGCATTGGAGCCATGCAAGATCTGGAGATTGCCCAAAAAAGATCTTCATCAGCTATATGAGTTATCCATCAATTTCAACAAGCTGGCCAGAATACATTTGGTAAGATCCATCAACCGCAAAATAATAAGGGAAGAGGAGTTTTACACACTGGATGCCGAAGCGCGTTACAAAGCGCTTTTGGCCAATGAAAAATGGCTGTTACGTTCAATACCCTTAAAAGACATAGCAAGTTATATCGGCATCACGCCACAAGCATTGAGCAACATCCGAAAGCGCATATAAACCAAACCCTATAAGCCGGGCAGGACAGTTTTACACAACTAATCCTATCCGGCTTTTTTCTGTAGAATTATTCCACACCTGCCGGTTTACGGCACATGTATTTTTTAATGCACATTAAATAAACACGAAAGGCCCTTTAAAAGCCCTTCATAAAATTTGTCCTCCCGTATATAATCTATATGTTTGGAGCGAAAACAACGCGATAAGCACCTTGATTCGGTTCTGCCGACAGGAATCCGCGTAAATTGGAAACACCGTATGAGACAAATAGAAAAATATATAACATTAATAACCTAAAGAGTAATTCCCATGGAACACATCAGACTGACTGCTATCAGCCTTAGCCTGCTGTTATGCACCGTAAGCGCTTTTGCGCAACGCCATTATGAGAACATCCCGGCACTTGAATTGAACTACGGCACTAACCTGTTCGGCAATGCAGGCAACTATTACAACCTGTCCTTTTCCAGATACATCAACCGGACAAGCTATTGGAAAGCCGGGTTTAGCTATTTTGAGAAACCTTACGAATATACAGCCAACCTACCGCAAGTCTCTACCTTGAACCCGGAAGAAACGATTCCCGAAACGATACATGACAAGGGTAAGGACTTTTTTGTGGACGGCGGTTATTACAGAACCCTGGCCTGCAACCTGAAATCCGTTTACTGGGGCATCGGCCTGGGAGGATTCATCGGTACAGAATACGTCCGCCACCCCGATAAGGAATACAACTTCATCATCGGCCCGAAACTGGAAACGGAACTGGAAGTATTCATCCTGCCCCGAACGGCATTGCTTGCCCGCATACAACAACATTGGAATCCCCTATCCATTGACAAGTGGAACACTGTCTGGAACGTAGGAATAAAGATACTGCTCTACTAACCGACAAATCATATCACCATGCTTATTATCATATTGTTAGCCGATACAAATGTATCCGGCCTGATCTCCTTATACCGTGAAATAGGCGCCATGCTGATAGGGGTAGGCTTTCTATGTGCCGGACTAGCGGTACTTAAAAAGCTGATAAGCAACCACGAGCGCACCAAAGAGGGCATCATCACCTATATCACGGCATTGGTCACTTGGCTCATTATCTGGCAACTCTTATGAACGTAGTGGATTTGATACTGGTTGCCATACTCGCCTGTGTCACGCTTCACTTTTACTTTCGGAAAAAGAAGAAAGCACTTTCTTCCGGAAAGGAGAAAGAGAAGCCGATAAGGGAGGCGGTGCGCAAGGAAGGGCAGGAGAGAGCCTGTCCGGTCATCTGCGTGGTATTTCAGCCTGAGCTGGAAGAAGAGGAATTGGCTGCCGAGATAGCCGATATGTACCTGCATGGAAGAGCCTACTACTACTCAGGCAAACCACTGCCGGAACAGCCGAAAGAAGAGCCCATATCCATCAAGTATAAGGATGTGCAATGGGAGAGACTGAAAACGATTCATGTTTAATTAAAAAATAGGAACAAAATGAAAGCAATCGAAAATGTAAGAGAAAAAGCGAACCAAGTCATTAACCGCTATGGAAAGGTTATCTTCACCTTTCTCATATTCTTCACGCTGTTGGGAACGGCACAAGTGGCGGAGGCACAAAGCGGCCTGAAGATTAACAGCCTATCCGAAGTGACAGACAAAGCCAAAGAGGGTGCGGACACCATTCTGGACGTAGCCAAATACATTTTGGCGGCGGTACTCGGCATCGCTCTGGTCTTTGTCATCTATTCGCTTGCCACGAACAATCCCCATGCCAAGGAATACCTGCTCGGCTGGATCATCGCCGTGGTAGTCATCATGGTAGCCTTCCTGATTATCTAAAAACGAAGAGCCATGAGAACCATGCGTAAAATCAACAAGCCGATCAAGTTCTTCGGTCTGTCATCGGGACAGTTCGCCATCTTCATGCTGCTGACGGCCATCATCATCATCGTGAGCATATTCAAGCAGCTGCACCCGATACTCATCATCGGAATCATTTCCGCCATTCTGTTTCTATCCGGTCTGCTGTTCCAAACCTTGAAAAAGGAACACAAGGCCGGTAACCCGGACTACCTGACCGGCCTCCGGATCAAGAACGCCACCCCCCGGCAGATAACGGACAAACGGCAGATTTTCAAATTCATCCTAAAACAGCAACCATGATAGGAATCATCATACTCATATCCCTGCTAATCTGTGCGCTGTGCCTGCTGATTGCTCTGCTGTATATCCGGCAGACAGAGATAGAGGTGAAGGACAAATCCGTGGATCTGGAAAGTGTCTTGCCTATCCAGACCATCACGGAGAACGCCGTCATCAACGGGAACGGTGACATCACCGTCGGCTACCGGCTGCTTCTGCCCGAAGTGTTCACCTTGTCGGAAAGCGAGGCGCAATACATCCATGAGCGGTTGGAGGCTCTTTTGAAGCTGCTTCCGGCAGGCACGGTCATCCATCAGCAGAATTTCTACTATACGGGGCGATACCATCATGCAGAATACTCTTCCAATGCCCTGATAGCGGAGAACAACCGTCATTTCAACGGCAAGGAGATACTGAACAGTTACACCAACCTGTATGTGACGTTCACGAACGGCAGCCGAAACGGTAAGATACGCAAAAGCGCATCGGGCACCTCGCTGATGCGAAAGCTGCACTACCCGTTCAAGCAACCTTATAAGGAATATCAGCAACGGCTGACAGAAATGGAAGCCTTTCTGATGAACTTTGAGAACGGTTTGTCGTCCATCCAGCAGTTTGAGATACGCAAGATGGATGATACGGAACTGAACAACGCCATCTACGACTACGTCAACCTCTCTTACGAGACACCGGAAAACGATGCCACGCAGAAGAGCGTCAACCCTATGGCTGTCAGTGAAAGCGGAAGCATGAAAATAGGGCAGCAGCACGTTTCCATCCTTTCGCTGACCAACGAAGGCGAGCATCTTCAGGAACTGGCCGTGCCGCACACCGGCAAGTCGAAGGCATACGGGGGAAACATAGAGATACCGGACAGCATACGGAGCAAATGCTCGATGCTGTACCCCGTAGGACTTGGCCTGCCGTTCAACCACATCGTAAACATCGTGATAGAGATAACCGATCCAGATGCCACCGTAACGGCCATCGGTGCGGAGAAAGACGCGCTGAACTACATCACCAACTTCTACCCTCCGGCGGCAGAGAAGCAACGCGAGCAGGCAGCCTTCTGCGATGAGATTACCCAGTTCGACTACCAGACCGCCTATACCGCCTTCAATGTCGTGCTGAACGATACAGACCGCACCTCGCTCATGCGGAAAACCGCACTGGTACAGCAAGGCTTCAGCTTTATGAACCAAAGTTCGTGCTATGTGGAGAACGCCGAGCTGTGCAACCTGTTCTTCTGCAACATACCCGGCAATGCCAGGGCCAATTACCGGGGCTTCGTCAACACGACCAAGCAGGCCATCTGCTATCTGCAAAAAGAGGGGATGTACCTTTCGGACGAGAAAGGGCATATCTACCATGACCGTTTCGGTACTCCCGCCAAGATAAACCTCTGGGATTATCCGGCGCTGAACAACAAGAACCGCATCGTTATCGGCCCGTCCGGTTCCGGTAAATCTTTCTGGCTGAACAATTACATCCTGCAAAGCTATGAGCTGGGCCGGGATGTGATGATCATTGACATCGGCGGCTCTTACCGCTCGATGATAGCCTTGAACCGGGGCAAATACTTCGACTCTACCGAGCAGAAGAAATTTGCGTTCAACCCCTTCTTGTGTGACCGTGACAAGAACGGCAAATACCTGTACATCGACACCACGGATGCCGAGTCTGCCGATGACCAGATAAAGACCATCGTCGCCATTATCAGCTACATTTGGAAGGTACGTGAACCCATGCTGCCTGCCGAAAACGCCATTCTCAGGAAATCCGTCATCGGATTTTACGACTATGTGAACAATTCTTCAATAGGAGAGAAGCATGAGCGTATCTTCCCGACGCTGATAACTTACCGGGCTTATCTGAAGGAAGTGTTCAGCAAACGGATGACCGAGTTTGAGAAACAGAAATTCGAGATAGAGGAGCTGTTGCTTTTACTGGAACCCTATACGGACGGAGAGCTGTCATTCCTGCTGAACGCTACCGAGAACGTGGATATCGTGCATGACCGGCTGATAGCCTTCGATATGGAAGATGCCTCTAAGAAAGAGTACTTTCCACTCGTTGCCATCATCACCCTGCAAATGATCGTGGATAAAATCAAGAAACGCCAGGGGTTTGCCAAAGAGCTAATCATCGACGAAGCACTCGACTTCCTGCAAGACGAGAAATTCGGAGACTTCATCGCCTACCTGTACCGAACCTTCCGTAAAAAGGAGGGAAGCATCACGCTGGCCGCACAGAACATCCTGTTTTTGAAAAACATGCCGTCCAGTATCAAGGACTCCATCATCATCAACTGCGCGACCAAGATTATCCTCGACCATTCAGAACACCGGCAGAACCTGCCGGAAGTGAAAGCCGTGCTTTCCATCACGGACGAAGAGGCCTATATGATCGAGTCGTTGCAGCGCACGGAACGCTGGAGAGAGTTTTTCATCAAGATGTCGAACGATGCCTTCATCTTCCGCAACGAGGTGTCCGACTTCGCCGCCGTAGCCTTCGATTCGCGCCAGGCGACAGTAGTACGACTGAAGCAGTTGTTCAACGAAAGCGGCTCGACCTATACGGCCATCAACCGCTATCTGGAGGAAAGGAGGAAAAAGTATGGATGACGCCACCCAAGGGCTGACCGCCCTTCTAGGCTGGTCAACCGACTTCAACGGCAGCGCATACAATCTTGCCGGAAGCATTGCCGCCGCACTTTTGGGCGTTGCGCTCATTTTCGTGGTATGGGCACTCGCCACGAAAAAGGAAAATGCCAAGAGCTATCTGACAGCCTGGCTGGTATGTGTCATATTCACCCTATTATTCATCACCAACAAATAACCGTCATGAAAAGAATCATTCTCATACTCGGACTTGCCGCCTCGATAGGGCTGATGGGAACCGGCAGTGTTCATGCCCAGTTCGTCGTGCATGATCCCGGCCACACCCTGCTGAACTCAACGGAATGGATCGCCAATGTCAAGAAATGGGTTACACAAATCAATGAAATGATCGATGCCCAGGAACTGCGGCTCGGCCTGCAAAAGATCGACCAGTTGAAGGAACTCAAATCATTGAAAGAGCTTGCCGACCTGCTGGACGACGTAGCCTGCCTGAGCAGCGACTACAGCTTTTACCTGAACGTAGGATCGAATTACCACTGCCTGAAATTTCTCAACTTTCAGCGTGTGACCGTCAATCTGAGCCTGAGTACCGACCTGCTGTTCAAGGTGGCCACCGTGACCAGTTACTTCTCGATGAACTCGGAAGGGCGCATGTCCTTTATCGAGCAGGTGAAGGAATCGGTGGAAAAAGCCGCCGAAGAGATGCGTGAGTTTAACGAATCCGTGCGTTCCACGGTCATTTACAAATCCATGAAGGGGCATAACCGGAAGACCTATTACCAGGGACGGTTGGCCGCTTTCACACGACACACCAATTAAAGCGTTATGAATCAAGATAATTTTCTCTGGGGACTTCAGATCACGGACGGTCTGACGATGGAACTCGTTTCGCAAATGACAGTCATCGCCTTCGGTGTTGGTGTCATCTGCTTTATCTGCAACCTAGCATACAACTATCTCTATCACGGAGCCAGCCAGCTGTTAAGCCCGAATGAGGACAAATTTCCCGACATGATGGAAATCGCCCGTTGCCTGGTACTGTTCTTCTGCCTAAGCATATACACCCCCATCGCCCAAACCATCGTAGGCACGATGGAAGTAATCAACGAAGCCACCTCGCTGACCTCCGAGCGTGCGCAGGAATTTGCCCAGTTCATGGCACAATCAGCCATCGAACAAGGAGAGATGATTGCCGAATACGACAAACACAGCCTCCAGTCGGAGGTAGCAGCCGGAGAAGACAGCACCGGCGCCATGCAGCACGAACTGGATAAAAAGATGGAAGAGGACGAAATGACCGGTGTACGCTCCAGCGTGGAGAAGATTGTGCAGCTGCTCAACCCCGCCAACCTCGCCACCCTTGTGCTTCATGGCATTTCCGCCCTATTGGTAGGAATCATACAAGTAGTCATCTTGGGTATCGGCGTGGTCATTGTCAAGCTACTGGTCATTCTCGGCCCGTTTGTCTTTGCCGTAAGCATGTTGCCGGTCTTTCAGAAACAGTTGAGTATCTGGTTCGGTACGCTCTGCTCCGCCTGTATGGTATTCACCGTCATCAATATTCTGAACCAAATCATATGGCAGACCTTCAAGGCCATCTATACGGAAAGTGCCGACATGGTGGACGCAGCTACGCAGCAGATACAATATTTAGGAATGGATCTCGCCCTGATTGGTGCTTATTGCAGCTGTTTCTGGCTATCCTCCAAAATCGTAGGACACAGCGATGCCGGGAAAATCATTTCGAAAACCGTGTCAATCGTCACCACGGCGGCCACCATCGCCCTGATGGGAGGCGCAGCGGCAGGCGGCAAGCTGACCAACGTAGGCGGTGCCGCCTCTATCGGGGCAAGTTTCATAAACGACAACAATAAAAAATAGAACTATGAATCTGATGAAATTCAAAGGAGCAGATGATGCGGTCAAGCTGACTATCCGGCTTTCAGCCGGGTACTGCATCATTCTGACTATCGCTTTTGCCAGCAGTATCATCTTCCTTATCAACAAAATAGAAAAAGCATACGGCCAGGCTCTCGTCATCGACAGGCAGGGAGAAGTCTATGAGGCAAGCAGCCTGTCTGCCAGCGATATGCGGCAATACGAATACATGAACCATGTAAAGACCTTCGTAACCCACTGGTATGCCTTTGACGAGAGCAGCTACGAGAAGAACATTTCGCTTGCGCTCAACCTCATAGGCAACAAGGGGAAGGAGCTGTTGAACGAGTACAACGATGTGAATATGCTGAACTCACTCATACAAAAGAATATCCGTTACGGGGTACGCATCAAGGATGTAGAGATTAACACACAAACGATACCCGTTTCCGGAAAGATAATCTTCACGCAGACCGGGTACCGGGCACGGGGAAGCATCTCACGTAATATCGAAGCGGAGTTCACCATCTATGATATGCTGTCCCGCAGCGAGGAAAATGCGCACGGAGCCAAGATAGAAGATTGGATTGTCCGCTATTCCGAACCCGTGGAAAGCAACGGCACCAACACATCGCAGGCAGCTTCTCCGGGCAAGAATGAAAACCAGTCAGAAACCTCTAAACCAACCGACCATGGAACCGAATAAACTTATCAAAGACAAGAACAAGCTGTTGATGGCCATCCCGGTAATCCTGGGCATCCTCTTCCTTTATGTATTCTTCATCCGTGAGGACGGGAACGTGCCGTCAGGGAGTGACAGACAGGCCGCCTCGCAAGCCTTTTTGGAACCACAGTCGGAAATGGCCGACAAGGTGAACGACAAGATGGAAGCCTATAAGCAGGACAAACTGGAAGAGCAGGAGAAGGCACGCATCCTGAAAGAGTCTCAGGTCAAAGGATCTGATTTTTACTTCGAGCTGCAAAACCAGCAGGAGCGGTATGACCGTGCCACACTGGAGCGCATCCGCCGTATGCAGAACGATCCGTACAGCGAAGTCATGGCAGAATACGGAGGTGGCCGGAACGGACGCTTCTCTCATCAGCTGGAAAGCCAACTGGACGGACTGGAGGACGAGCAGGCGCTCAACGAGATTATCCGGGAAGCCAAGAAGAACTCACGCATCCGCAAGGAACTGGAAGAATCCGACAAATACCGCAAGCGCATGTATGAACGGATTGTCAATTATGACCAAGAGGGAAAAACGGAGAAAGCCGCTGCCAACCCTTCCGGCCATCCATCCGCCGACAGCCTGATGCAAAAAGGCCCGATCTACCATGCCGAAAACGGCAAGCGGGTACGCCGCCAACCGACCTCCGCACCGGGAAACAGCAACCTCTTCAGGGCTTGCATCCACGGCGACCAGACCGTAGTCACGGGCAGTACGGTACGGATGCGGTTGCTTCAGGACGTAACCCTATCCGGCATGAAGATACCGGCCAACACGCTGTTTTACGGTATCGCCACTTTGGGAGCCAACCGCCTCGATGTGGTAGTCAGCAACCTGAAGGTAGGAGACAACCTCAATCCCGTATCGGTGGTTGTCTTCGACAATGATGCCATGGAAGGTTTGAACCTGCCCAATAACCTGAAAGCCAGTGCAGCCAAGCGTATGGAACAAGGTCTTGTACAGAACATTGACATGCCGCTCTCTTCCATCGGCACGATGGCCAGCGAAGTGACCAGCGTAGTCAACGCCACCACCCAGGTAGCCAAGCAAATCTTGAACATGAGCCTCTCACAAGTGAAGGTACATCTCAAGTCCAACTACGAAATGTATATCCAAGAAGAGAGTCAGGAATCGAAGTTGCGTAGGCAAGCCGTGCAAGCGGAGTTACAGAAGCTCTATGAGCAAATGGAACAAGAGAAAACGAACAAGAAAAATCATCCCCTTCAAACATTGATAGACAAATTATGATAGACATTCTCAATTACCTGCTTGCGCTGTCAGCGGTCTTTTTCGGCTATCGGATCTACGTATCACGCCGGAACGGACGAGCCTTTAAAGAAATCCGTCCGCTGACCGTTTCTTTCGGCATTACCCTGCTTCTTCTATGGGGCATTACCGTATTCACCGCCTTTTTTTCAAGAACCGTTTAACATATCGACAACATGAAGAAATATATTTATCTACTGTTTTACTGCTTTGTGTGCAGTCTGCCGCTCTTCGCTCAGGAAAACGGCACTCCCCGGAAACAAGCCATCAGCCAAAAAGACATCTTTATCTCTTTCGACTGTGTGAAACACCTGGTATTTCCTGTGCAAGTATCTGATATCGCCATCGGCGAACAGGAGCTTGTCATGGCCAGCCGGGTAGAAGAGGCGCCCCATATCGTCAGGCTCTCGGCGCAAGCGGAAGGATTCACCGAAGAGACCAACCTGACCGTAGTCTGCATCGACGGAAGCGTTTACACCTATCACATCCGCTACCTTCCCGAAGGCGGCACGGATTCGTACCCGAACATTTACGAGGACAACGGGAAATGGCAGCACCATGACTATCAGGCAGAAGTCAGCGACCTCCATCTGGCCGAGTTCTTCTTTCCGGAGGACATCGCTTACGGAACGCCCGGCAACGAGGTGTCCTTCACTCTGGCCGCCTACAACAACCAGTTGAAAGTATCAACCGCCAAAGATGCCGTGGCATATTCCAACCTGTTTGTGGTGGATAAGGCCATGAACACTTACCACATCACCATCAAACGGGGCAATACCTCCGTATTCACCTACAATTTTGATGACCAGCGCAAATATACCGCCCATGTGGATGTGAACAGCGAGGAAATGGAAAGATGCATCCAAGAGCTGCGCACCAAGAAGCGCAACATCTACAGCCTGGGGGTCATCGAGAACAAGTTTGAGTTGTCAATGGCCAATCTGTATGTGCATGAGGACTTCATGTTTTTCATCTTTGACCTGAAAAACAAATCATACATCGACTACGACATCGAGTTTGTCAAATGTTTCCAGCGTGACCAAAAGAAGAGCAAGAACGCCATCCAGCAAGAAACGACCATCGAACCTATCTATCAGAAAGATTTTGATACGAAAATCAAGGGCAAGAGCCGGAACCGGCTGATACTTGGTTTCGACAAATTCACGATACCCGATGATAAGGTATTCGAGATCGAGATTTACGAGCGAAACGGCGGGCGGCACATCAAGCTGGCCGTGTTGAACGAATACATCCTTTCCGCAGAACCCTTATACAAGCCACAGCCATGAAACTGAGAGAAGCATTAGACACCTATATGTTCGACAACGTGGGACAGTTCGGCGGCATCGCCGAATCACTGGGCTATCAGACCGAATACCGGGACGGATATTTCCGGTTCCGCAAAGACGGGGAAGAGCTGAGCATGAGCGTAAGCGAAATCAGGGAAAAAGCCGGAGCAAAGTACGATGAAAGCCTTCGTGACCAATCAAAAGAACGTGTATCCGCCCTTTTTGACAAGGAACGTGCCAATGATCCTAAATATGTCGCCGAGCTGGAGAAGGATGGCATCAGCATCAAGCGGTGGGAGAACCTGAAGGGACATGACAAGGACGGCTTTACCGTCATCGACCATCGCCTGAAGGTATGCTACACCGGACAGTCGCTCTATGAATACGCCTACAAGCAAGGGAACATCCTCGACGGGAAAGGCACCAAGCTGGAAAAGGGTGTCATGTCTGATTTGATGGAGATACACGGCAAACCGGGGAAGCTCCGTTTCAACGATGACGGAATCTCCGTATTCTACCGCAAAGAGGCGTTGGTTATCCCGGACAAGGTGCTGGGAAAGAAGTTGGGCAAGAAAGAGAAAGAACAGCTGCTTGCCGGTGACATCGTACCCATCACCGTAAATAAGAAGGACATCCTGCTGCAAGTTGACCGGGATCTGAACTCCGTCATCCTGCGCACCAACCAGGAAATCAAGATTCCCGACATCATCGGGCAGACCAGCGAATATGGCGGCTACAAGTTAACCAAAGCCGACAAATACCTGCTCGCCAACGGCCATGCACTGGAGAACAAGCTGCTGCACAGTCCGGAAGGCTACTTCATTGCCGACATCCAACTGACGGATGACAGGAAAGGAGTCATGATACAGAACATACAGAGTATCACTCCCGGCAAGGCACAAGAGCTGATCAAGGCCATGACCCCCAAACTGGAAGCCCATGCGGCCAACATAGAAGCTGCAAAAGAGCAAAAACACGAAGAGGGGCGCAATATGGAAGCCGAGTTTAAGGAAGCGGTGGGCAAACATGACTTTGAAAAAATCGGGAAGCTCAAAGAGGAAGGATATAAACCCAGTGAAGAGTTTATCAAAGGAATCGGTAAGGAACACGGTCTGGATGAAAGGCAAACCCATGAAGTCATCCAGCTGTTCGGCACCAAGCCGGAAGAACAGGGCGAACATGAAAGGCAGGCCGCACGTCTGTTGGATGCCGCACAGACCGACAACTTTCATGTCATCCAAGAGATACAGAAAGAAGGGTACCGGCTCACTCAAGAAGACCTTACCCGGATGCGTGAAACGGGTGTGCAAGCCAACACACTGATAGCCGTACAAAAGATTTTCGGGATGGAAGGCAGCACAAAGACACTGGGAGATGTCAAACTGGCCAGCACACCCAAACCCGACAACAGCAAGGAAATGGCCCGTCCGATAGCCAGCACCATCAACCGGGCTTTCAATGACTTATAACCTAAAAAATCAGGAATTATGGATTACGATGAATTAGTACAGAAAAACATTGCAGGAGAAATCAGTGACTTAGAGTTTCTACTTGCACAGGAAGAGCTTGCACAAGCCTATCAAGAAGAGATGGCTGCCAAGCAGCAAGAGACAAACAACCAAACGGCCAGAGAATGGCTGCTTGATTACGAGAACAGAAATCTATACCAATAAATCATGGATACAGCAAGTGATAAAGCATTACAGCGTTTCGCCGAACTGATGATCGAAAAGATAAAGCAGGTGGAAGACAACTGGCAAAAGCCTTGGTTCGGGATAAAGGGTGGGGGACTTCCGCAAAATATCGAGGGAAGAACCTACAACGGAGTAAATTCCTTCATGTTGTTTCTACTTTCGGAAAAAGAGCAGTACAGCCTGCCGGTCTATATGACCTTCATGCAAGCCAAAGACAACGGCCTTAACATACTGAAAGGAGAAAAGTCATTCCCAGTCATTTACTGGAATTTCTCAGTAAGAGACAAGAACGGAAAGAAAATACCTTTCGACGTATATAAGAACCTGGATAAAAACGAGCAGCAGGAATATAAGGTCACGCCGTTTCTGAAGACATACAATGTGTTCAACGTACAGCAGACCAATCTTCAGGAAACGAAACCGGAGAAATGGGAAGCATTGAAGGAGCAATTCAAGATACCGGCCATCAAGGACGAGCAAGGGATGCTCACCGTGCCTCTGATTGATGCGATGGTACGGGAACAGCAATGGATCTGCCCCATTTATTCCAAGGAAGGAAATAGTGCTTACCATGCAAGGGGAGAAGATAACCATATCGTCGTACCCCTGAAGGGGCAGTTTAAGGACGGAGAGAATTTCTACTCCACACTACTGCATGAGATGGCGCACTCGACTGGAGAACCTGAGCATCTGAACCGGGAAAAAGGCGTGATTTTCGGAGACAAGCAATATGCCAAAGAGGAACTGGTTGCCGAACTCACCTCCGCTACCGTCGGGCAAAGCCTGGGAATATCCACCCATATCCGGGAAGAAAATGCCATGTATCTAAAAAACTGGCTGGGAGCCTTGAAAGAAGATCCCAAATTCATCTACAACATCCTTGCCGATGTAGGAAAAGCCAGCAATATGATTCAGGAACATACCGCACGGATGGAACAGTACCTCACACCGGAGGAACGGTTCACGCAGGCCGTCCTGCAAGACAACCGTCCGGTATTGGAGCAGATGAAAAACGAAGGTTTTACCCCTTCATCACGGTTATTGGAAAGTGTTGCGGCAAACCATCCTACAGCCGACAACCTTGAAACGCTACACAGCACTTTCGGCATTTCGCTGCCTTCCATGGAAGCGGAGCCAGCCATGAAAAATATGAATGAGCCACAGCTCGGATTATAAACTTTTAAAAACCATCATTATGTTTACAGGACAAATTATCGGTTATGTCGGTGCGGATGCCCGGCAGAACAAGAACGGAAAAGGATTCAACTTCCATGTATCCACCAAGTACAAGAACGTGAACAACGAGGAACAGACCCTATGGGTATGCTGTTTCGTGAATTACGAGAGTAAAGTCTTTGAGTATCTGAAAAAAGGGACACAGGTATATGTCTGCGGCGATGTGTATGCCGATGTATTCCAGAAGGATGACGGTAGCCACATCCCATCCGTCAGCCTGACCGTCTCACGCATTGAGTTACTGGGAAAGGCAGAGAAAAAAGAGAGCGGTGACGGAACGGCATCCGGACAACCCCAATAACAGCAACGGCCATGGAAAGAGAGAAGAAAGACCTGTCATTCATCCTGATCCTGCTATCCACGCTCATCGGGACAGCCGTACTGTTTCAGTGGGCTATCGTTACGGGATTATACGCTCCACTACGTAATCCGGCCATGTGGGAAAGGCTGATGGAGAAGGATATCCTATTCCGGTTTCTCTACGTTATCCTGATCGGAGGCCTCGCTTTTCTCTTTCCGGTTGGCAAAGTGAAAGACGAAAACAAGAAATGGGTTTACACCAGTATGACACTGGTTACGGCATCCATGCTGGTTGTCGGATTCAGCCGGTTATCAGCGTGGTATAACCTATTTGTATTTCCCATTCTATTCGTAGCGTACACGCTGCTTGTCATCAAGACTCTGCCTTATTTCATCCGGCGTCATGCCCAATCCGATGATAGCATTTTCGGGTTAAGCCGGGAAGAATCGGCTTTCTACTTCCGCTTTGAAACCGCCTCCGGGCCGCTGGTCATCCATAAGCCGCAGCAGAATGTCTATATCGACGGCGGTCCGGGAAGCGGTAAATCAGAGAGCTGGATCAAGGGAATCATCTACCAGTGCGCCGAGCGCAACTATGCCGGATTCGTGTACGATTGGGAGGGTGATCCCACCAAGGACAAGTCACCCATCCTCTCACGTATCGCATACGGAAGCATCGAACATTTCCGGAACAAGGGGATGGAAACACCCCGTTTCGCCTATATCAACTTTGTGGATATGTCACGCACGGTCAGGGTGAACGTACTTTCTCCGCAATACATGTCAAAGGGAAACGAATCGCTATTCATCCGCAATATCATCATGACACTGATGAAGAATCTGGAAGCAAGCTGGAAGGAAAAGACCGACTTTTGGGCCAACAATGCCATCAACTACGTCTATTCAATCGCCTATAAATGTTTCAAGGAAAGGAAGCTTGGTATCTGTACGCTGCCCCATGTGATAGCCCTTGCCCTTTCTGACAGCAACCTAGTATTCCACTGGCTGTCGGAAGATCCTGAAATCGCATTGAACATGTCCTCCATGCTGACCGCCTGGAAACTGGGTGCACAACAGCAGACAGCCGGAGCCGTATCATCCGCACAGACTCCGTTGGTACTCCTGAACAACAAATACATCTTCTGGGTGTTGTCGCCACTTCCCGAAGAAGAGTTCTCTTTGGATATAACCAACAAGGAACACCCAACGCTGTTATGCGTAGGCAATGCGCCCACCATCAAGGAAGCCGTTTCCCCTGCTATTTCCTGCATCGGCAGCGTCTTGATGTCACAGATGAACAATCCCGGCAAAGCGACCAGCATATTCATGGTAGATGAATTTCCGACCATCCTGTTGCAAGGCATTGACACTTTCATCGGAACCGCCCGGAAGCACAATGTCGCTACCATTCTCGCCGTTCAGGACTTCAACCAAGCGGTCAGGGACTATGGAGAGAAAAGTGCCAACATCCTGAAAGCCTCCTGCGGAACGCAGGCTTACGGTATGACCGGAAATGAGAAGACCGCCAAAGACATCGAGAACTTGCTTGGGGAGAAGAAAGAAGCGCAAGAATCTTATTCACACCAAGCCGGTGGCAATAACAGTGTCACGGAGAGCCTGCAAAAAGAAAAAGTCTTAAAGGCAAGGGACATTGCCGGACAAGCAGCCGGACACTTCATTGGCAAGATTGCCGGAGGCAAGCCGCCATTCTTCAGCGTGCAGATGGATATGTGCCGTTTTGAAGAGAAGGAGATACCCCGTTTCTCCTTACCGGTCAAACTGGGCAACGGCAAAGAAGAGATGGAACTGGAAATCCTGGAAGAGATTATCCAGCAGAACTACATCAAAATCATTGAAGATGTCAACGCCATCCTCAAAAAGATAGAGGACAAATTAAAAGAAAAGTCAGCAGTTCCGCCAACCGGGACACACAAGACAGAACAAAAAATCATCCGATAACATTCAACAAAAGAATCCTACCATGAGAAAAATTCATTCATTATTAGCGGCAGCCTGCTTATTGGCCGCTTCATGCAACAAAGAGGAAATCCAATCGGAAACAGACAAAGCCGGCATGTATCACATCACCGTAGCCGTAACCGGTTCCTCACCCAAAGGCAGTGTGCATATATATAATCTTGACGGCGTGAGATTCAGGAACGAACGCACCGGTACCTCCGCAGCTTCCGTAGATGAGAGTTTCACCGATAAAGCGGAATACAGCACGGAAAAGCCTGTCAGCCAAATTACCGTGCAAGGCATTCTCTATTCAAAAGAGAGTGCTATCATCACCATGCAGATAAAAAAAGACGGGGAAAGCGTATTCAACCAGAGCAAACAGTTGGAGGCCGTTCCCGGTATAGACACTACTGTTGATTTGGTTTACAGTACCTTGAAATAAAAATGCAGACGAATCAAAAAACATATACTTTCTCTTCCATATTTAGATGATATTTCTTATCTTTATGAAAGATAATCTTTCTCATTTATAATCTAAGCTCAGATAAAATGAGATTCAACTAATCCAGTCAACGTTATGAAAGTCGATTTCAATCAGATAAAAACAACCATTTCTCTGCCCGATTTCCTGCTGGAACTAGGATGGAAAATCGTGGAAGGCTCTTCCAACTCCTGTCCCAAAATGAGCAACGGAACGCATACCATCGTCATCAAGCGGAACTCGCAGAACCAATACACCTATTGGGACGTGCATAGTGACAGCGTGCGTGGCCGCAGTATCATGGATCTGATGCAGGAACATCTATTTGAAACAACCGGAAAAATGCCGTCCTTGCGCGAGGTGGGGGAGATCCTTCAGAACTACATCAACACCAACCGCATCACGACACCCGAAAAAAGCCGGTATGAAGTAGGTAACACAAGCATGAGAGCGGACGAACTTCAATTCTACTTGAGCCAGCTACAACCCTACAAGGGCAATTATCTCCAGAAAAGAGGTATCCTGAAAGAAAGCATTGAAAGCCGGTTCTTCAAAGACACTTTCTTTATCCGTGAGGTAAAGAACAAAGGGAGTGTTTACCGCAACGTGTGCATCAAGATGTACAATGAAAACGGTGTGCAAGCCATTTCTCAACGAAATGAAACATTCAAAGGGATTATCGGTGGCAAGTTCGACTGTCTGGCGACCAGCAACCATGACAAAAGCCGCCCGATAGACATTCTCTACATTGGGGAGTCATTTATAGACTGTATCTCCCACTATCAATTACGCCATTCCGGAAACGACCTCAATCTTGTATATGTATCTACGGAAGGGACATTCACGGAAGGACAAATGAGGCTATTACGCCTGATTCTTGACAAGAACCAGGTAAAGGAGCTCCGGAGCATCTTTGACAACGACAAACAAGGGCACAAGTACACTCTATGGCTGCATCGTTACTTTCATGGCGATACGACTGATGTCGAGAGCCTGAGTAACGATGAACTCCGCAACAAGGTACGGAAACTGAAGAACGTCGAACTTTCGGAAAACAAGGATTGGAACGATGATCTGAAAATCTCGTGTGGCATCTGTTCCTCCACGGAGGACGGCCAGTAACCTCATAGATTTGCTCCATCACATAATACGACAACCTATAAAATCAGATCAATATGAATATCAAGCATTTATTTTTTTGTATGCTGCTCATTGCCTTTTCCTCATGCAGCAAACCCGGCTATGAGAAGGCCATTGCGGAATGGGTTCAGACAGATTCTCACGGCACCTGGACGGATTTAAAGTTCGAACTACTGGAAGTGTTGGAAACAGAAGACGTCACCGTATCGGACAGCCTGTGCTACCTGAACAACAAAAGCGCACAATTATCCGCTGTCATACAGAAAGCGGAAAGTCCCCGTGCCTTATTCAAACCGTCCTTTTCCGCCTATATGGAAGCCGAAAAAAGCCTGAAAGCAACGGATGCCATGAAAGCCATGTACCTGCACCGTGACAGTACGGAAGTTATCGGCAAGATATTAAAATGCAGGTATGCCATCGTCCAGCCACACTCAGGGGTGCAGCAGAAAAAGACGGCTTCTTTCCTATTGTCCCCCGACATGGAAAAATGTATCGGCAAACTAAAGCCGACAAGCAAATAATCCGAGCGTAACGATGTGTAGCGACAACGTTTTTTGGGGTTCTTTTTTGGGCGTCTTCCAAAAAAGAACTCCCACACATTTAGATGTGTGGGCTATTCATTACACTACCATCCTTTCCCTTATCAACGGTATATTATCCCGTACCAAATTCAGAATCCGGTCATGATAGGCTGATAATTGGTTAGACTTTCCACGACACTGGCACACCTCCATCCTGCTAAGTGAAAACTCCACCGTTTCCATGCGCCTTCCATCCACCGTTGCCGACATTATCAACGAATCTTCTCTCTTATAATAGGCGTTGCTGAATACACAATGATGCAGCAACTTTCCCTCTTTGTAAAAGTCCGAAAGGCTTTCCAATACCCGAACCATAATATTTCCATCCGCAAACGAAAGATTAAAGAAACGTGATTTGGCAGCAATATAGTCTTTTTCATCCTTTTCAGAATATTTTTTCTTACATTTCCCCATCACCCAATCATGCGCTTCTTCTACATTCAACGGACACAAATAATGAGGATTTCTCGCATCCAATTTATTTTCTATCAGCATATCCACATAGTCCAGCCACAAGTCCGCATCATGTATCACATAGTCATGTCTTAAACAGATTTTTACATACGTCCAATACTTATCTATACCGTATTTTCTCTCTAAAAATCTCAAGAACAAATTCATTTGCCCTGCCTTATATAATATCTCCATCCGATTATCAGTTAATAATGTCATAAAGAAGGAACTCGGACAAATATCATAAAAGGCACCCTTAAATCCATTCCTCGTAAGTTCGGGTATCACTTTCATTCTCGGATAGATAACTGCCGGGCAAATATCATAAATACGGTCATGATGCACATTCCGCTTACGCAATTCCAAAGAACTTCCATATATCCATGCATCGTAATAAAATATAGACATGCCCCGCAGCAAAGACAGCGTTTCTGTCTTGCCCTCTTTATTCATCCAACACTGTACCGCCTCAATTATAAAGTAATTAGCCGGAGACCCTTTTTTCAGCCGGCAGTCCACCATAAAAAAACGGATAACTTGATATTGCTTGTATGTAGTAATCACACAAAAATATTCTTTATATACAGCCGTCCTTTTCCTGCTATTCTCCAATTTCAGGTTCATACCGCAATGAGGACATTTACAGTTTTTCTTATCTTCCTTATCCCGCCATGTATGCCCACAATCCAAACAAAAGCAATTCCCCTTTGCATCACGCTTGAAATAATGCACAAAGCAATGTTTATAGGCATAACGCTTTTGAGCCTCTGAAACGGGAGCTAACTTCCTGCTCCCATTCACGATTTCCATTTGTAATTTTGTCTTGGGTTTCATATCAAAAAAGAGTTAACTGGGTTTGTACTTCGGTGTTGTTCTCACGTTTAGCTTGTTGACGCTTCTTCAACTTTGCCAATTCTTCCTCCTGCAATTTTTTGATAGCAGCCTCACGAGCCGCTTTCTTTTCTTCCTCTGACAATTCAACATGATGATTTACGACTACATTACATTTCAATGGGCTACCCACCTCAATATTATCTTCCTGATAATAGTGCAACGCCATACCAAAAATTTCATCATCACTAAAACCACAGCAACCGCTTTTCTTCACTTGGTTTAAAATATAGGTAATGCAATTATCTATATTCTTTGTAGGTTTTTGATAGACTGGAGCAAACAGACTATCCACCGCTGCCATATTATCAAGGTATGCCTTGATGGTACTTTTAAATTGTTCTGACACTTTCATAGTATATCATTTTTAGATTTCATTTCACAATAAGCCAATTTCACGAGAAACAAGGAGAATAGGCAAATAAGAGCCAACAACGTAACCGACACAACCTTTATCGGACTTGGCGTTATTACCGCTCCGACAAACATAGCCACTGCACAAAGAGCGATGATGACCGAAAAAACAAATTGAATGATTTGCATATACTTCTGCTACTTAGTTTGTTAAACTTCTAATTTTATGCTTCAGCTAGATTTAAAGACCTTTTTTTAAAACCC
>URDR01000045.1 GCA_900546645.1 uncultured Bacteroides sp.
AAATAGTCTCGCAAGTGACTGATACTCAAAGTTGGATTAGAAGTTTCCTAAACTTACGGTGTCACTCATCGATACCAATTCACGGAATATTGAGAAAGCACTTCAGGAGCATACCATCGACTTGGGCATGGTAGAAGGTGTATTCCGTCTGCCGAATCTGAAATACGAACCCTTCCTGTGCGATGAACTGGTGCCCGTGGTATCCAGTACATCTCCTCTTGCTTCACGCGAGAATGAGTTGACACTCGATGAATTCCGAAGCATCCCGCTGGTGCTTCGTGAACGCGGGTCGGGAACGCTCGATACCATCGAGATGGTATTGGCAGAGCAAGGGATGAAACTCTCGTCGCTGAACGTGCGGATGCACTTGGGGAGCACAGAGGGAATCAAGTCGTTTTTGCGTTGCAGTGACAGCATGGGCATCGTTTCGCTTTGTGCCGTAGAGCGCGAATTACGCGAAGGCAGCTTCTCAATCATCGATATTGAGAAGCTGCAGTTCAAGAGGCATTTCTGTTTTGTTTCCGCACAAGGACAGGAGGCTTCCCCTGCCATTACGTTCATGCGCTTTGTTTCCGATTTTTATACCAAGACCGGAACCAGATACTGGGTCAAGAAGTAGCCGCCGCCTACCAGCCAGATGTAGAGCAGGAATGCCAGTACGAAAGGTTTGGCGCCTGCCTGTTTGAACTTCTCGATGCTGGTGTCCGTACCCAGTGCCGTCATTGCCATGGTCAGCATGAAGGTGTCGATGTATTCGATTGCTCCGTTCAGGGGAATCTCTTTCACGCTGTCCACTCCAAGCACGTATTGCAGCAATGAATTCAGACAGATGATTCCGATAAATCCGAAAGCAAACCAGGGGATGGTAATTTTGCTCTTTTCAACTTTTCCGTCGGCTGACATCTTCTTGCGTCCAGCCAAGGCAAAACTCATCACCACCAGTACCGGAGCCAGCATCATTACGCGAATCATCTTCGTGATGGTAGCCGTTCCGGCAATGCCCAAAGTGTCGGTAGGGTCCATGGCATTACCGGCACCTGCCACGTGGGCTACTTCATGCAGGGTGCTTCCCGTATAGATAGCCACTCCCGTATTACCCAGTGCATCCAGCATATCGGCACGGTAAAGGATGGGGTAGAGGAACATCGAAATTGTTCCGAAGATAACCACGGTGGATACCGCAATGGCTGTCTTATGACCTTCACACTTCACTACCGGCTCTGCACCCAATACAGCTGCAGCACCGCAAATGGCACTGCCTGTAGCCGTCATTAGCGAAGTGTCCTTGTCCATTTTCAGCAATTTACCCAACCATATCCCGAGGAAGATGGTTCCCACTACGATAATCGAGTCGATAACCACTGCCGGAAGTCCTACGGCTGCCACCTGCGTCAGCGTGAGGCGGAACCCGTAAAGTACGATACCGGCACGCAGAATCTGCTTGGTGCAAAACTTAATACCCGGCACCCAAGTTTCGGGCAGCTTGTTGCGCAGGCTGTTGGCATACAGCATGCCTAAGATGATTCCCACAATGAGTGGACTGAATGACAGGCTTTTTACAAAAGGGATTTCGGCGATGTAAAAAGCAGCGAATGAAAATAAGGCAATCAGGAGAATGCCATGAAAAGTGTTTGCTCTGTTTCCTTTACTGAACATGGTTTGAATGTTTTAAGTTTTTGAGTTAATAAGTTAAGTTCTTGAGTAAATAGGTTTTTAGGTTTATGAGTTGATGATGAGATTCTTCATTTATCATTTATCATTCTTCATTTAATCACCATTTCCCACTTCTAACTCCCTAATAACCGAGTGATTCTGTTTTTCTTTTTCGCTGACAAAGGTAAGCCAAAATAAAATACCATCCTATTCATCTTTTTTTATAGCTTATAACCAAAAGTAATAGGAGAAGTAAATAAAAAAGGGAAAAAGGCAACTAATATATGCAGAATATTCACTTACTTCGCAGCGAAAATAATATAAGGAAGAAACATAGGAAGTCAAGGCTGCTCCAGAAGCAAGACCTGCTTGAAGCCTGGTTATTTCCATATACAAAAAAATAGCAGAATGAACGAACAGGTGAAAATAGAACAGTGGGGAGGCGATTTGATGAAAGAACTTTCCATTTATTGCGATAACCGGATTGCTGTATTTAAGAACACAAAAAAGCTCAAAGCCGAATATCCGGTCAAGACTGATGCGTTTCTCATTACGCTGTGTCTCAAAGGTGAAGCCTCTCTCCTTATCGACGGACAGGCATATGTCATCCGTCGGAACGACCTGCTGGTATATCATCCGAATCTTATTCTGGAGAGATGCGCCGAAAGTCCTGATTTTGAAAACCTGACCCTCATGCTGTCTCCCGACTATGTAAAGCAGATGCCCATCCTGTCAGGCGGAGGCTGGGATGTATGGCTGTTTCTGGAGAAAAATCCGATTATCCCCCTCAGACAGGAAGAGGCAGACCTGTATTGCCAGTATCACGACTTGCTTTACTCCAGGCTCACTGCCCTTCATCGCGGGCGTTACCATAAAGAACTGATTGATGCTTTGCTTTCCGCCTTCCTTTTCGAGTTCCACGATGTGTTGGAACGTTTTATCAGCGTAAAGCCTCAAACGTTTACATCGTCCGAGAAACTCTTTAAAACCTTCATTGAAACCTTGGCATCTACCTATCCCAAGAGCCGCAGCGTGGCTTATTATGCTTCTCGCATCCACGTATCTGCCAAGTACCTGTCGGCGGTATGCAAGGAAGTCAGCCATCACGCCGCCTCCGATATAATCAATCATTACGCCATCAAGGACATAGAGTATCAGCTGAAGCGTACGCAGAAAAGCATCAAGGAAATTGCCTGCGAGCTCGATTTTCCCAATCTCTCGTTTTTCGGCAAGTATGTAAAGCGTCACCTCAAGATGTCTCCCCGTGAATACCGCGAGCAGTGTGCTCACCTTACCGAGGAAGAGAAAGAATAGCGTACGCTGGTGCTGAATTTGGTAAGCGTGTAAGAAAGCCTTTCTACCATGTTTAGTTTAAGAAGCTCCGGTCATTGCTTCAACTTATTCAAGCGCATAACAATCGAAGTTTGGCTTCTGCCCATCTTGGAAGAAATATATTTTATGCTCTTTCCTTGGTTATGCAGTTCCAGCAAAAATTGGTCAGCCTTTTTCGTCCATTTTTTATTGGCATTACGATGTTTTACATAGCTTTCTTCCGAGATTCTTTCCGGATGCAGAAACTCATCTACAAAAACAGAAGGAAAGCGTTTGTCGTATAACACGAGTGTTTTTCTTTTTGCCCTTGTGATGGCTACATAAAACAGCCGACGTTCTTCTCCATAAGGGAACTGGTCACTTTGAGTCAATACATAATTCAGCACCGGATCATCATTAATCTGCGAGGGAAAGCCGTAGGTATCTTTATTGCATTGTAGTAGAATGACATAGTCGGCTTCAAGCCCCTTTGATTTATGTACGGTCAGAAACTCTATTTTCCGCTGCCCGATGAGGTAGAAAAAACGATTTCCTTCTTTGATGCTTTGATACATGAACGACAGGTAATAATCATCAAACGAATAGCGTCCTAGCAGAAAGATGGATTTGTCTGATGGAATTGCGGCAACCAGCTCACCGATGGTTTTACAGTAGTTGTGCCGGTCGTAAGCATGAAACTCCAGTTCTGTTTTCATTGCTGCACTGAAAGAGTGGATGTCTTTCTTTATTTGTGCTTCATTCCGTTGGATAAAACGGGAAGAGAGTGAAACCAAGGGTTCCCCGAACCGGTAGGTCGTTTCAATCTTGTTGATTTCTGTGGCACCGAAAAAGTCGGCAAACTGGTTAAAGAGTGCCATGTCACTTCCCGAAAACCGGTAGATGGATTGCCAGTCGTCGCCCACGATTCAATATTTATACTTAGTGAAATTCAATTTTAGATATATTATTTGTATATCAGTTATTTGCATATATTTTCATTTGCTTTGAATACTCACGAATTTTCACGGTTTTAGAAAATATTGGTACTATTTGATACCATATTTCGGGATATATTTTGTACCTTTGTAGCACCATAATCAAGATATATCGCATATGGATTTCATCTTCATCAAATCGTCCAAGAAAGGAAAAGAGGACTTCGGTTCCATCTATGCTCGTGTGCGTACAGGCAAGGCAAATCTGAAAGTCGTAACAGGCTTCACCATCAAGCAGCTTGAATGGGAAAAATACCGTTCCCTGCAATACTCCTCGTCTGCCCTGATGTCAAGCATCGGAATAAAGTACGGACAGTTCGCCCAAGTCCTCGCAAGGATAAAAACGGCATTTGAGGCTGACGGCTTCAATCCCAAAGAAGCCAAGAGTATCATTGAAAGCGTGAAACACGATGTACTTAACGGAATGATGCAGATTGTGGAGGTAAAACCGAAGGGCAGGATGCTGTTCGAGGATTATCTTACCTCTTATATAGAAGATATGGAACTCGGACGGCGCACCAAGAAAGGTCGTACCGTGAAAGTTTCTCCGGCTTACATAAAAGGTTTGCGTATTATCTTGGGACAGATCCGCAATTACCAAAAGGAAATGCACCGCAAACTCGGATTGGACGATATGACGATGGAAACCCGCAACAGTCTTGTCGGTTACTGGAAAGAGCGTGGGCTAATGCCCAACGCCATCAATTCGTATATGACCGATGTCCGCACGGTGGCAAAGGCGGCTTACGAGGACAAGCTGACCAAATGCGATGACTTCTGCCATTCTGACTTTGTCCCGAAAAAGGAAGATGTGGATAATATCTACCTCACGCCAGAGCAGATACAGGAAATGCTTGACCTTGACCTTTCCACCAAAGAAGCCGTTAAAGAAAGATTGCAATCTTTGAACATAGACGAAGAAGAAAAACTATTGCAGCTATCCAAATGCCGCATTACCCATATCAGAACATTGGAACACGTAAGGGATGTTTTCATTGTCGGCTGTCTGACCGGACAGCGTGTTTCCGACTATTCAAGAATATGCGAGGACATGATAACCGAAATTGGCGGTACGGAGTTCATTCTCATTACCCAGCAGAAAACGGAAAAGAAAGTCTATATTCCCGTTGACAGGCGTGTGAGAGCCATCCTTGCCAAATATGACGGAGCGTTACCCCATGTCTGCCCCAATGAAATGAACAAACTGGCAAAAACGCTTGGGCTGTTATTAGGCTGGACTCACGATTGCGGTTTTGACGAGAAACGGCTCAACCCCAAACGTGGACGGCGGTTCTGCGATATGCTTCTTTCGCATACCGCCCGAAGGAGTTTCGCCACCAATGCGTACAAGGCAGGAGTGCCACTATCTTCCATCCAAGCCATCACAGGACACAGCAGCGAAGCGCAGTTACGCCGCTACCTGAAATTGGATGCGGAAGAAAAAGCCGTCATTGCGTTAAGGGATTTTAAGGGTGTCATAGAAGTATAAGGAGGAAGTTATGGAAAAATCAAGGTTTGATATAATCAGTGACTTGTTCAAGTTGTCGCACATGGTCGGCGACAGCTTAAAACGCATGGAATCGCTTGCCGACAATGGCTCTGGCAATAAAATAGAGATTTGCAGGAACATCAAATACAGCCTGAAGACCATGCCTTTTCTTTTGGACAGCATCAGAGAATATATCGCCGAACACGAGGACAGGGAACTGGCACGAAAATTTGTCGAGCTATACGCTGACACAAAGAGGCTTCACGAGCTTTGTTCAAAGCATACAGACTTAAACAAAGCGGCTTTCCGTACAGGTATGGCTTATATGAGCATGGAGGTCATAGGGCAATACTTCTTTCCCGAAACGGAAGCGCAAAAAGTGACGGCAGAAATCCTGCCCAATCCTATGACACGCACGGAAGCTACCGATTACATCGACGCCATCCGTGCTGCCATACGGAAATGTGCGGAGAATCCAGACGGGAACAGAGGGAAAGAAATGTACACCCTGCTCTTCGGTATGGATAAAGCGAAAATCCAGTCCGTCAAGGAATATATCGTCAATACCAACGACAAGGATTTGGCGCAACTTTTTACGGAATATTTTGCAGAAGCCGTCCATCTCTCCCTGCTGCCCCAAAAGTCCGATGTCAAAGCACAGTCGGCAGGAATAAAGATGTTCCATATCGCCTTGACGATGGGATATATCAAAAGAAACGTGCTGCGTGAGAGCACAACCAAGACAGCACCCTCTTGTATAGCAGAGACAGCCTCCGATTTTATTGCCACAGACACGATGCAGGGAAAGGCGTTCAGTACAACGGTACAAGTCTCGGTTTTACGCCTGTATTGTTTCCTTACCACTTTTACCGTTCAAAGCGGGGCCGACAAGGGAAAGCCGTTACTGGACGGCAACGCTGTTTCCGACAAGGATTTTCTTTATGCCGTGATGCGTGCGGACTATTCTATGGTATATGCCAACTGCGTGAAAGGCAAGATGCGTTGCGTCGTTATCTTGCTATCCAAAGCCTATTTTAAGGACTGGAAAGGATACAGAGCGACAGCAGCCTGTTCTATGGGGCTGGCACCCGAAAGCCTTGCCAAATACAACGTAGAGAAACCCTTTATAGAAAAGCTCAAAGAGCTGCTTCCCATGATAAAATAATGACATAATCCACAAGTGGTTACAACTCACCACAATTCATAATCTTTCACAAGCCGTTAAACATCAATCGTTTGGCGGCTTTTTTATACGATGTCATTTCATATAATACCACAAATTCACGGCATTTGTTTCAGCCATACCTTTGCAAGCACAAACTTAAAATCAATGGTTTATGGCAGATAAAACGGAAATGGTACTGGTATCACGCGATGAGTTGCAACAGCTTATCGGCGCAAGCGTGAGGTGTGCGCTTGAAGAATACCAACAGGCACAAATACCACAGGACGCATCGGAGTATTACACCATTAAGCAACTGGCGGAGAAATGGGGCGTGAGCATAGCGACCATCTGGCGGCATGAGAAACTGGGACACATAAAGGGGCAGCGCATCGGGCGGCGTGTCCTGTTTCCCAAAGAACAGATAGACCGCATAAAGAGTTTGAAAGCCACCAACAGGGAGGCAGATAAAAACTCCAATGGGTAACAGATATAACGGACAACAAAATCATTCGTACTTATGAAGAATTTGAAGCAGCTTGTTTTGCCGTGCTATAAAGTGGAAATAGCAATGAGTGTGGAAGCGTGGTATTTCCTGCACGGCAGCACAGACGGCGTGTGTAATCTTACCTTTTTTCTTTCCCTTTTATCGAGAATGACTGTCGAAGAAGTACGGAATACCAAACGAGGATTGAGCTATGCCATCCATCCCGGACAGGCGGACTGTTCCATGCTGGCACTGGCTAAGGTATGGGACATCGGTCGCAAAGCAGTATGCCGTCTGTTGGAGGATTTCTCGGAACGTGGGCTTATCAAGGTTGATTCCAATCCCATGACATCCATTTTGGAGATGGTGTGCGTGAAGTCGTGGATGATAGCAGGAAAACTTATAGAGAATCCAATATACTGCCAAACGGTCAAGGCTTACGAAGGAGTAAGGCTATTCCTTTTTAACGGTCAAAAATTAGAGACATTGCGCCGCAGTTCGCCAAGAAAGAAAACAGAAAAATCGGTGGATGAAGCGGATAGTCTGATGCCCATCAAACCGATTGTTTTCAATCCTCTTGTAACAGAAACCGCCAACGCAGTATCTATGGATAGCGGAAACAAAGCAGAAGATACTTCTATTGAAGCCGACAATATACCTGTTTTAGCAGACGGCGATACCTTGTTTGATTCACAAGAAAGGAAACCTGCACAGGAATGAAGTGGCAGGAGTGGCGAGCGATAGCATTTAAGAGGGATATTTTTTAGGGCTGGCAAGTTAATGTTTTCGTCCACGAAAACTACGCCACCAATGGCGATACTACCGCACGGAAGCGGCAAGCCCTGATTGTAGCCCTAAAAACAGAGTAGTTGAACCGACAATAGAAATGATTATGACAAATCAAGATACCAAAAACAAGGGTGGTCGCCCCAAAGCTGTAAAGGGCAAGGCCCGGACAAAGACCATATCCACAAGGCTCACGCTTGCCGAATGGAAAACGGTCATGAAACGGATAAGCGATGCAGGCAAGAAGCCGTCCCACTTCCTGCGTGAACTGTTGCTGCACGGCAAGGTCGAGGCGGCAAGGACACAGGAGGACAGGCAGCAGATAAGGATGCTGGAGGGAGGATGTAACAATCTGAACCAGTTGGCGAAGCTGGCACACCAACAGGGTTTCGCTTTTGCGAAAACTAAAATCATGGGTTTGTTGGACGAGTTCAACAAAATCATAGAGAGGATATGATGGGCGATTTGAAGAAACGGGCGAGCTTCGCCAGACTGGTGAACTACGTGAACAACCCGAAAAAGGCAAGGCTCATTGACAGCAAGGACGTGAGGCTTGACAATAACGCCACCATCGCAAACAGTATGCAGGGACAGGCGGATGACAAGCCGGGGCGTAAATTGAAGAATCCCGTGTACCACATCTCTTTGGACTTCGCCCACGAGGACACGCCCAAGCTGACAGACAATCTGATGGCTGAAATTGCCCGTGAGTATATGCGGCGCATGGGGATAAAGAACACCCAATACATTGTGTGCCGCCATACCGATAGGGAACACCAGCATCTGCACATTGTAGCCAACAGGGTGGATAACAATGGGAACACCATCAGTGACAGCAACGATGATGTGCGGAACGTGGCTGTATGCAAGGCTCTCACAAGGGAATACGGACTGCACTTCTCCAAAGGCAAGGTGAATGTAAAGCGTGACCGCCTGCGTGGAAAAGACAAGGTAAAATACCAAATTTATGATGCCGTGAAAGCCACCTTACCCCATAGTGACAGTTGGTCGAGTTTGTGCGACAGGTTGGCCAAACAGGGTATCGGGGTGAATTTCAAATTAGACAGGCGCAATGGCAAAATAGTCGGAGTGTCGTTCACGAAGAATGAAATGTCATTCAGCGGCTCACGGATAGATCGGAGCATGGGCTTTTATAAGCTGGACAAACTTTTTGAAAGTCGTATTGCCGAGGGTATGGAATGGCAGTCCAACGGCTTTGATAAACGAACACAACCTATCCGACAAGATACAGCAACAGATAGCAGTGTAACAAATCCTGTTATATCCCAACCGTCACCAATCGGAGCGGAAACGGACAGCAACGGCGGTAATCCTGTTGAATCCGGCTCAAACATAATCCAAGTGACCATCGGCACACTCATGGAGTTGTGCGTACAGCCGTACCAAGCCAAGGTTTCATCCGGTGGAGGTGGTGGAGGAAACGAGAATGGCTGGGGCGAGAATGAGAACGAAAAGGACAAACTTAAACCAAGAAGGAGGAGAAAATGAAAGACAATATGCAGAACATAGCCGACCTTATCGGGGCATTGGCGGAGGACATCGAGGAAATCAAGAAAAAGCTGGAAGCAAAGGATACTTCGGACAAGGACGAGGCGGTGAAAAGGCTGTCGGTAAAACTGGAGCCTGTTATACGTTTCTTTGGAAGCAGCACGCCGAAAAATATCAGTGAAATTTTCGGAAGCAGGGCATCCATTGAGAACTATAAAAAATCATTGAGCAGCGAAATGATTGTGGGTATGCAGGCATATACCGTTGCCAACGAAAAGAATATGCGTGAGCATGGAATGCTGACTGTCAGTGAGATGCTCCACAAAATATTGGAAATGCAGACAACACTTGCCGACAATCAAAAAACACCCGTAGGAATTGCACAACAAAAGCATGGCTTTTGGCAGATAATCCGTCCGAATAAGGCTATGAAGATAATCAAACGGATATGGAATAAAATCCCCAATGGCTGGTATAAGAATCCCTATATATGGACCGGCATTGTTTCCTTGCTTGTGTACACAGCCCTGTTTGCCGCCAGTTGGATGAAGTGGCACGAGTACCGTGACGAAAACAGGCTGCTGAAAACGGTTGCCGCCAAACACGAGATTACTTCAGTTATGCTCAAAGAATTGTACCCCGAACTGGCCGTAACCGTCGGGGCATACGAGGAACTGGTGGATGCTGTTGGAGTGGATTCCACTTTGACTGTATTTCAAAGGCAAATGAAAAAAATAAGACCCCCCAAAAAGAAATGATTCCATATCAATTAAGTTGATGTCTGATTGCACCTATATAAATTGTTGAACTTCGTAGTTTGCCGTTTATTTGTAAATGTGCGGAAATTAAATGCGTATTAAGTTGGTTTTTACCAACTAATCTTGTAAATTTGCGATTAGTCATGTCCGATGTTTTATTTCCTCTTCCTTTTCCTGCAATAAAACATCATGGTAAGGTTGGCAAACATATCTTGCTATAATGTTTGGATTCGTGGAATAATTTCAATGTGCCAATTTACAGACCATCTGCGACAACGTGAGAGCATGAATTTAAGATTAACGTAAATCAACAAACAATGGCATCTGAACTGACATTGGAAATCAATGGACGCAAACGTGACATATTGAGGTACAACTACCGTTTTCACCGGGAGATACGATATAACAGACCTGTAGATTCAATATGGGGAGGTGAGATCTGCGTAGAAATGACATCCGATGGCGACACGTATTTTTTGGAGATGCTTATGGCAGAAAAAGAGGTGATTAAAGAAATTAATGGTACAAGGAAGACTTTTACTGTTCCTGCTGCCGTATCCGGGAAAATACAGTTTATCAAGGAAAATGAGATATTCAGGGAATTATCATTCCAAGAAGCATATGTAGTTTTCTACGGGGAAAGAATGAGTTCAATTGGGCCAAAATCAATGAGCACATTTCTTGTCATATCCCCCATGAAAATGGAAGTCAACAAGCGGGTGATGATGGTGAAACGGCAAGATACCGGTATTAATCTTGGGTGGGTGCAAAAAGTTGAAGAAAAGCCAAAGCCTACTCCTGTAACACCTTATACACCTCCTATATTGTTGGTAAGAACCGTTAATGGAGAAACTGAGGCTTTGCCAAATGAAATTATTGAATACAAAGTAACATCATACAACTTACCCAATGTAAGCAATAGCGACAGAAAGCGTGTCAAATGGGATATTGAAATTGACGGCAAAAGAGAAACATTAAATGTTAAAGGTGAAACTATAAATCTTACCATAAAAGAGGAATGGGTAAATAAGGAAATAACAGTTATGCCTTATCTTAAAACCCCAGATGAAAATGTGTCTGTAAAAACAAAAATAAACGAAAGGCTGCTTTTAATGTTCAATGGCTCTTTGCTAATTTTTAGAGTTGTAGAGAAGAATCAAATTTTACGTTTTAGTTATAAAGCCGTATCAGGGCGACCTCTTGAAGATGGGAGTTTTGAATACAGCAAACAACGACAAAAAATGGAAAAAATAGGTCCTATTCCTGAAGGTGAATATTATATAAATCCCCAAGAAATACAATATGCAGATGATAGAACTATGATAGATAAAGTTGCAGGTCTTGTAGGAGTTGTTGTAAATAGGGGCGGAACAATGCCTGGTGGAAAATTTGCTTGGGGAATAGGGCGAGTTTGGATACATCCTCAATCTGTTATAATTGATGGAGTATTAAGGACGAATTTTTCAATACATGGGGGGACTGATGCAGGTAGTGCTGGTTGTATCGATTTAACATCTAATGACAAACCATTTTTCGATACATTGGAAAAATATAAAGGCGATTGCACAAAAATAAAATTAATTGTAGATTATAGTAATAAATGAAATATATACGTTTTATTTGGATTCTAAGTTGTTTACTGTGGGTTGTAGTAATATTACTGGATGCTTTTTATTTTGTGAAATACCCTTATAAGTATCCTATTGGAACAGAATTATCTTGGAATTATGAATCTGAGACAAATTATCTGTTATCATCGGCTATGTCTGCATTATGGCTAATAATTGGTATTGTTTTAGGAGCAAAATCAAGCAAGGAAAAGAACTATGTAATTTATTTTGTAACCCATATATTAATAACCGTAGTTTGCCAGCTATTGTTTTCTTACTCTTATTGGCACTAAAAAATAAAAATAGAAATATGCCAATTGGAATGAAGAATACTTCTTTGACCTGTATTCTTTTTGCATAGAAAAGAGATAAATATATTGCATAGAATAACTTCCAACGATTATAATATTATGATGAATACTGAATATAAAAAATCAAATAAACCGTTGCAATCTCCATTTGCTCACCCATATCCTCCGGTTATGAATACAGCAAACTACATTTGCGAGGAAATAAAAAAGAATGTAAAATCATCGTTTGCAAATGAACTGATTTTTCTGACATCAAAATATAGTAAGATACAAACAAGTCAAAAGCAAACTCTTGACAAAATGACGCCATTAGGTCGTGCTCTCGTATTATCGGGTCCGTCATACAGTCTTCTTGCAGGTAAAGTTTTTGATAAAGTGGATGGACGCATCCAAGCATACAAGAAGTGGAAAGCTCTTGTTGCTGGTAATATGATTTGGGATCATAAATCAGCGATTATCCAACTGCAAAACTCACAAGAATGGGCGTGTGACAGCACTACAGATCTGAAATTCATGTATGATATTTGGTCTAATATACACTATGGTTTTGTAGGGAGATTTGTAGGCTTTACTGAATTTGAACTAATCAATGGTGCAGGATATGCACAAATATGTGATAACAAAAAGCCCTTATGGGAATGGACAACTGCGTATGTTGTCAATCGTTTTGTCGATATAGGTGATGCAGACATATTGGGCGGTTTTGATGATGCGGAAGACACCCAAGCCATAAAGGTTGGATTCAGTCTTTACAATAAGTTTGGTAAAGCAGCGTTTGCTTTAACCTCTCAAGACATAATAAACGAAATCCTGTCATTTTACTATAATGACAAACCAATACATGTAGCAAAATGCGAATATCACAGATAACCATATTATGTATTACCGGTCTTTTTGTTAGTTGTGGGAGATCGGTAAACCCTCCAACAGATGATGAAATGATTCAACATTTCTACGCACATGAATCTGCATTTAATCAGATAAAGGAGTTGGTCTCTATGCGTCCTAACAGCTCCTACTATCCCCCCTATCATCCGAATGACACAACCTGTTTAGCAGGAATATCAATTCCTACACAACAGGCACTTGATTCTCTTCTTAGAGAAATAAAGTGTAAACGCATATTTTACGCTGTAAAAACAGGAAGGCAAGAATATGAGAAAGAAATGCCCGAAGTGGAACTATGCCTACAATATTTTGTTTCCGGTTATTCGGTTGGCGGAACGACAAAGGAGTTTGTACATTCAACTACAGTGGGAAAGCAATTTGAAGTAATAGAGAACAGGGAGCTAAACAACATCTACCAAGAACAATATAATGATACCATACTTTACAAATCAATAAATGGAAATTGGTTCATCAGACTTATATATGACAATTAAGGAATAAACTATTCAGGAAAATGCAAAAACATGAGACCGAATGCAAATACTACTTGCAGATAAATTGCCACCAAACACAGAAGTTAAACACTTAAATATACCATACAGAGATTAGAGAAGATGCCATAAATCCTCATCTTTCCAATCTACAGGAAAGCCCATCGCTGTAATATCTATTGATGGAAAATCAGCCAACAAGCCTGAAAGTTTTTCGTTGAAATTATTGTTGGGAGAAACCGAGGAAAGAAAATAGCGGAGCATGCACAAGCGATAGTAAATCCTCTTCTTATCCACTTTTGAAGTGTCAATCCATACGTTTGAAGTTTTTCGTGGCTCTGCCGGATTGAGCATAAAATCCCTGTTCCAAATTCTTGCATGATGGCAGCACATATTGCGTAAGTTGGCAAGTACGGTCAACCATGATGTGAAAACCTGTGGCTTCAGACCGAAATAACCGGCAATATGCTTCATCAGATGATTGCTGGATATATTGGAATAAATATAGTTCAAATTCCCGAAAGACAATACTTCCGTTATCATCCATGCAGGAGGATATGTTTCAATGAAATTTTGTCGAAAATCCTCAATGTAATCTTCCTTGTTCGAAGCCAGTTCCTTTTCTATGAAGACCAATGTTTGGTTAAACTTACCTGCATTGGCAAAATATTCCGGTTTTGTTATCCAAAACTTATCTTCCAATTCTTGGCATCCGATATTCGCCAATACACTGCGAATTGCAACCTCTATTTTCTCTATTTCATTGAAAAGAAGAATACGCAATTTCTTATCAAAACGGTAGAGAGTTAAGACTTGCTCAAAAGTTGTTCCCTCTTTTAGTGCCAAATCACTCTTGGGACCTTTATAGAATGGGTAGATATATGCAGACAAACGATGATAGCCAATGTTTAGCAAATAATTTTCCACCTTATGCTCATCTTTTATAAGCATCCCCCTTGATTTTAGTATTTGAACTATTTGTTCCGGAGAAGAATATGGTTTGGTGAAACTCGTTTTCATGTATATATAATAAAAAACGACCCGCCGATTTGAGCATTGTAAAGAGGCTTGGCAGGTTCTAATAGTGCAAAAGTAGTAAATTAATTTGGAATAGCCAAATTATCTGTATTATATTTTTTGATTATCTGCAAAGAACGAGAGAAAAATTGGTTTGCAGGGCTGTAACTTTGTAATAAAATCCAGTATTTGACGAAGCATAAGCCGGGATTCTAACTCGATTATCACACAGATCATATAGTGATACCAAAGTGGTACTAAATTAAAAATTATCCTTTCATGTATTTATAAATAGCTATTATTCAAATTATTATAAAAACAAATACATTGTTGCCCACGCAATATAGTTTGGCAGGACGAGTTCCCGCTCGTAATACCTTTAAGAACTGGTAACGGTCCACCGAGATGTCTTGAAACTCATCCACGATGATGTATTCAAACTCCACCGGGTGCGAAGTGCGGCATATTTCTGTGGCTTGAAGAATCGCATCCGTAAAATCGATTTGGTTTCGGTCGCTCAAAGCCTTTGCATACCTCTCATAGACGGGTCGGAAAATGTGCTCAATAATGAAAGCACTCCGTTCGTCCTGCTCTTTTTCGGCTTCCCGTAAAATATCCGCAACCGATTTGCAGCTTGACTTGGCCAAGGTTACAAAAGTAGCAACGAGCCGTATGAAGGCCTTCTCCTGCTTGCATCCTTTCGGCAAGAGCAAATCATATAACTCTTCGTCTGTTTTTTCTTGAAAGGGAACTCCCGCCTCTTTTAGTAGTTTTTTGAGTTTGTCTTTTATATCGAGATATTGAAAGTCAGCACTGGATGTAACCAGCAGATGAGTACCAAACTTCTCGTGAACAGCTTTCTTCCAAGTAATGCCATCGTTATACTTTTGGTTAGCCTCTTCGTAGGCCATATTTTTATCTTTAGCAAACCAGTCTGGCACCAAGCTGTGTTCATCCACTCCGAAATGTTCCAGATAGATGCGCCGGGTTACTCCATCTTGTTCATAGTAGATGGAGAAATCGGGGCGGTATTGAGCGTGCATCTCATCTGCTACCTGATGTTCATAAGGCTCTTCATATCTGAACTTAACTCCGAGCGATGACAAGGTAAAGCAGATTTTGTTCTCCTGTTCGCTACGTACATAGATAGTTCTTCCATCCATGTCGGGGAATATAGACTTTAGCTGTATGTTTTTTTGTTCAGCCAACTGTTCCCGTCTTTCATTTTTCCGTTGTTCCCAGTCGGTTTCGCTTGTCAGATAGTCAACGAAATAGGCGACCATATTTTTCTTGAATACTTTGCTCTCGGTTAAGCTATGATATGTCTCAATAAACAGAGCATCCGTATTGTCGCAAATAGAAGGCTTGATTCCAGTAACCTTTCCTATTAAGTCAATCGCTAGTTTATGAAAAGTATACCCCTTGAGTCCGTCAGTGTTCATTCTTTCAGTCAGTTCGGCAGCTGCTTTATTGGTATAGCTGATCAGTAGAATCTTGCGGGGATCAATTCCTTTGATTTCTGTCAGATATTTAACCTTCCCTACGATAGAAGAGGTCTTACCGCTTCCGGCACTGCTGACCACCAGACAGTTGTCTTCTTCCGAAACAATAGAGCGTCTTTGCTGCCTGTCTAAAGGATATTTCAGGCAATGGTCGAAGAAATCCTTGTGGGTATCCAATTGCTCTTGGATGATTTGCTCGTTATGGCGTTTTATCTGAGTGGGTAGGAACTCGAAGTCAAGGATGAAGTTGAGGTGGACATCCGAGAATCCTATGCCGAACGTTTTCAGACGCTTTAAGAGAGAATGTGTATCTTGATAAACGTCCCTGTAATGATCGGAGAAACACCGCTCTTCTTGATTCGAGATAATCTGCCCGCAGAAACTGCATTCCAGGTCGGTTCTGATGTCAGTAGAAATCAGATTCTGATGAGGGGCAGAGAGTCCGTCTTTTGTGCTAGAGTAAGGGGGAATCGCTTTGATTCGCTCAACTAGTTTTCGGGATTGCTTTTGCAGGTATAAGCGTATTGCTGCGGCAGTCATTATGACCATTGCAGCAATACTTAACCCTAAGATAAATGGTAGAGTCATAGGAATGATTGGTTATAGGTCGTCCATTGCAGCAGATTTGACGGCTTCTGTGTTAATCTTGTCATAATATTTAAGTAAGACAAAATACTGACCTATATTTCCTTTTTGCAAGGATAGCTGAATATCTCCTTTGGGGGTTTCAAAAGTGGTATACCATGTGCATCGGTCCATAAGCAATGCATTTAATTTACCTATGTTTGAATCGGGCATATGGTCTCCATGGAATTTTTCTGTTACGTCGGCCGGTTCACCGTATTTTTGAGTCAGCATTGATTTGAGCAGTTCGTAGTCTCTTTCCAGTAAGCTCCAATCATCTTTATAAGGAAATATAACTCCTATAGTATTAACAATATTTACAGATTTCAAAGTTGAAACTCCGACTGTACAATTTTTAAATCCTGCAAAATCTCCTTCTAAGAGAGCAGTACCGTCATCTGTTCCCAAATGGGTAAAGCCGGCTTGTTGCATTTTTGAAACATATTCATTTAAGGTTCCATCAATGGGGACTCCTTTGAATGTCAGATGTTCAGAAGTGTTTTGGGCAAATACCGTTGCAAGTGTCGTGATGAAAAGACAGATGGAAATGATAGTTTTTTTCATAACTTGAATCGTATTTAAGTGTTTATTGTATACTGCTATTAGTTAATAGGAATAATGTATCGTTTGTCTTCCTCAAATGACCATTGTACCTGCCACATTTTCCCGTTGATTTGATCGAGAAGAATAAAGTTGAAAAGGTTTTCGGTAGGGTAGAGTTCAAATCGGCCGTTTGTTGTAGTAGATGTAAGTGAATGAGGATTTAAAACACATTCAAAGCGTGTTCCGCTATCATTGATACTATATTGAGCCTGCCATATCTGCCCTGTCTGTGTATCAAGTTTCAGAAAGGTCCACATATTCTTTGTTGGGGTAAGTTTAAATCGGGTTACTTCACATGTCTGTACAGGTTGCTCTTGTGCTTTTTCTTCTGTTGCTGGGGCATGACTAGTACATCCTCCAATTGTTAAAAGAGGAAACAATAAAAATGGTAATACTTTGTTTTTCATATTTTTTATCTTCAGCATAACGCTTTTTTTGTTTAAGGCTACATAGGGTAAATCTTCGTTTATGATAAAACTTGCGGCTTTTTCTTCTCATAAGCGGTTCATAGTGATGTTGTAGCAAATTTAGCAAATTATTTTGAGGGAAACAAATCTTTTGACAGTGCGCCAGCCTTTCCGGGAGAAACAGAAGAGACGGGTGGAGCGAGACTGTTTCAGTACGTCATGATGAGGCTGAAAAAGGCTGGAATCAGGACAGCTCTTCATCCTTTGCCTCAGATTGAAATTTGCCTAAAAAGTAGTCAATAGCTAGAAGTAAATCTTGAAGATTATTTTTTACGACATCATATACAATGTCACCATCAATGTCAAAATAACCATGTGCGATACTATCACATCAATCCATGGAATTTCCGGACGTTCAGTAAGTAACTGTGATTGCGTCAAATCATCTATACGTTTAACTCCTTCGCCTATCGCTTCAATAAGCATGCAACTGGCTGCTAAATTTTTCATTCCTTCAGGGGTGGAATAATAGTCCTCTGGTGAAAGCACTTCTTTATTCCATTCTTGCAGCTGTAAAATAGCCTGCCTGATTTGGCAGAACAGATGATGTATTCGCTTATTTGAATATATAGATTCCATCTTTTTCTATTTCATTAAGTAAAAAAGGATTGATATGTTTGTGCATCCTTACTACATCTACAGAGCATTGAAGGAGGTTACAGAGAAAGCGTTTTAGGGCTACCAGCATGTACGCTTTGGGTTCCATATCAACACAAATATCCACATCGCTGTTTTCGTGATTCTCATCACGTGAAACGGAACCGAATAGCCTGAGTGACTTTACTCCAAAAGTTGATTTTATCTCATCGGTATGTAATAATAGAATGGCTATATATTCTTCTTTCGTTTTCATAGGCGGTTTTGATATGAATGAAACAAATTTAGCAAATTATTTTGAAGAAGCCAAAGCGTAGCGTACATTAACGCTCATTTCTTCCGTTTTATTCGGCAGTTCCCGATTATTTTCGTAAGTTTGCAATCCGAAAAAAAACTGAATATCATCCGAAAAAGGATCAGACAAAAAGAGAGACGAAAAATGAGAAAATGGGTATATATGTGCCTCTTTCTGCTCAGCTCAGGCGCACTGACCGCCGGTTGCGGAGAAAAAGATATGTCAATGAAAATGAATAATCCCCGCAACATCCGTGGGGTCATCAGTTATAAACGCTCGTTCGGCGACTTGAATGCCGTGCAGCTTGCCACTGCCAAGAAAATCGGAATCCGTCCGCTGGAGTCGCGGAAAGCCGCTGCCGAGAAAACCTCCAGTCTGGTGGAAATCGCTTCATGTGAACGCTATGATGTCGATTCGCTCACGCATTCCATTCCTTTCCTTATTCCGGAAGCAGGAGCATTGCTTGATACCATCGGGGTGAACTTCCTCGATTCGCTGGAGAAGAAGGGACTGAATCCGAACAAGATTATTGTGACTTCGGTGACCCGTACCAAGGAGGATGTGAAGCGCTTGCGCCGTACCAACGGAAATGCTTCCATGAATTCTTGCCATTTCTACGGAACCACGTTCGATGTCAGCTGGAAGCGATTTGCCAAGGTGGAAGACCCCGACGGACGTCCCATGCAGGATGTGAGTGCCGACACCCTGAAACTGGTGCTCTCGGAGGTGCTGCGCGACTTGCGCAAAGCCGACCGCTGCTACGTGAAGTATGAGTTGAAACAAGGATGTTTTCATATAACAGCCCGGAAATAATGATGTATCGCTATTTTATTTATCTGGCCTATGATGGCACAAATTACCACGGATGGCAGATTCAGCCGAATGGTGCCAGTGTGCAGGAAACGCTCATGAAGGCGCTTTCTACCTTCCTGCGCTGCCCCGTCGAGGTAGTTGGTGCGGGACGTACCGATGCCGGTGTGCATGCTCGTCTCATGATAGCCCACTTCGATTTTGAGCGTCCGCTCGATACGGATGCAGTGACCGATAAGCTGAACCGCCTCCTTCCTCCCGACATCGCAGTTTACCGGGTGTGTCCCGTCGTGCCTGAAGCACACGCACGCTTCGATGCCACTTCGCGTACGTATAAATACCATATCACCACGCGGAAAGACCCGTTTACACGCACGTATGCATGGCGCATCTTCCAGTCCCTCGATTTTGAGCGGATGAATGAAGCCGCCCGTACCCTGTTCGACTATACCGACTTTACCAGCTTCAGCAAACTGCATACCGATGTGAAGACCAATAACTGCCGCATCATGCAGGCTTATTGGGAACAGGTAGGCGAGTATGAGTGGGTGTTTACCATCCAAGCCGACCGCTTCCTGCGGAATATGGTACGCGCCATCGTGGGTACGCTGGTGGAAGTAGGACGGGGAAAACTGACCGTGGAAGGCTTTCGGAAGGTCATAGAAGAGAAAAACCGGTGCAGCGCAGGCTCTTCGGTTCCGGGACAGGCACTCTTCCTGGTCGATGTGACTTATCCGGATGAACTCTTCTTGGAAATGAAGAATGATAAATGAAGAATGAAGAAACTCATCAACTCAAAAACTCATCAACTCATCATCTCAACCCTAAAACCCATGAAATTCCCCCTTTTTACATTATGCGGAGCAGCAGCCTGTCTGCTGGCCTCCTGCGGCTCCATACAAACCCTTACGTTCGATCAGCTTTATCCCGCTTCACTTACCTATCCTGAGCAAGTTACTCGGGTGGCTGTGGTCAACAATGTGCCTCCCGTACCCTCATCCGGTGAGAAGAAACTTACCTTAGGCGTGCTCGAAGGAGACGGGAAAATAGCAGCCGAGACCCTTGCAGCCTCCCTTGCCGACAGCCGCTACTTCAATCAGGTCCTGATTTGCGACTCTGCCCTGCGGGTGCCCGGTGAACCCCTCTATGGCGACCATCGGCTTACGCTTGCCCAAGTAGACACCCTCAGTGCCCTGCTGGGAGCCGATATGCTGTTTTCTGTTGAGCGCGTACGCCTGCAGACCTCCCGTCAGGAAGTGTTTTACCCCGGTTTCCCGATGCCCCTCACCATGGTTGAAATCAAAGCCACTCCGCTGGTGCGCATCTACATCCCTTCCCGTGAAACCCCGGTAGCCACCCTTGCCAAGACCGATAGCCTGTACTGGGAACTCTCTCCCTCGCTGACCGATGCTCAGGTCATCAAGGAGGGAACAGCCGGAGCCTTCTCGGTACTGCAGAATGACCTTGTTCCCCATTGGGAACCCGCTACCCGTATGTATTATGACGGAGGAAGCGTAGAGATGCGCGATGCAGCTGTCTGCCTGCGTGAAAACGACTGGCAGGGAGCCCGCGACCTGTGGACCAAACTCTATGATGCGCGCAAGAAGGGAAGCCAGAAGATGAAAGCTGCCTTCAATATTGCCCTGTCATGGGAGATGGAAGGCGATTTGAAGCAAGCCAAAGAATGGATTGACAAAGCCCAAGCCTGTGCTCCTTCTGATGCCGGCACCCGCGATATGCTGCAGTATTATGCCCGTCTTTTAGAAGAAAAAACGAAAAATCAGCCCAAGCTTGATTTGCAAATGCGGCGTTTTGAAAACAAAATCCCTTGATATTTCTTGGAACAATGATTTTTTTTGTACATTTGAAGTACAAAAAATTAAAAAGCCTATGAAAATTAGCGAACAGTCGCATCATGCTTTGGCTTCAGCTCTGAAAGAAGCCTTGAGCCGTTATGTGGGAAAAGAAGAAAACTCAGCCGTAACCGATATTCATCTGCAGCCCCGTCAGGAGAGTGGAGAGCTGCTGATATTCAACGATGACGATGAAGAATTGTCACGCGCCCTTATCACCGAGTGGGCTGAATATGAAAACGATGACTTTTACGCTCAAACCGAGAACCTGCTGCGTGGCATGCTTGTAAAGATGAAAGATGAAGCCGCCTTCAGTCAGCTGAACCTCTTGAAGCCGTATTCATTTGTATTGGTAGATGAAGACAAGGAAACCCTTGCCGAACTGCTGCTTATCGACGATGAAGACACCTTGTTGCTCAGCGAAGACCTTCTCAAAGGACTCGATGAAGAACTAGATGCTTTCCTGAACGATTTGTTAAGCCGATAATACCTTGCCCAGCCGAAACATCATATTCCGCCGGAACGAATACCTGCCTTCCGTGAATCCCCGCTGGAGGGGAAATCCCACCAAGGGAGGGAAGTTCTTCAACCGCCAGCACCGTTGGCGGCCGGGAGCAGTCAGTGTGCTGAAATGGAGGCTTTCTCTCAATCCGCAGCGTAAAGAAAAACGACGCATCAAGTGGAATCCGAACGTACATTTCCTGCGTTCGCTCGACGGGGTAGTGGGCAATTCCCTGATTTGGCTGGGGCATAATTCCTTTTTTATCCAGTTGGGAGGAAAAAGGCTGATGATTGATCCCGTTTACGGAAACATTCCTTTCGTCAAGCGGAGAAGCACGTTTCCTGCCAATCCTTCCATCTTCCGTAACATCGACTATCTGCTCATCAGTCACGACCATTTCGACCATCTTGACAAGCCGAGTGTGGCGCGTCTGGTAGCCGATAATCCCGGCATGACCCTCTTCTGCGGACTGGGGACAGGGGCTTTGATTCAGGGCTGGTTCCCTCAGCTGAAAGTGATTGAAGCCGCCTGGTATCAGCAATACACCGACGGCGTGTTGACGCTCACCTTCCTTCCTGCCCAGCACTGGAGCAAGCGGGGAGTCAGCGATGGGGGAGAGCGGCTTTGGGGAGCCTTCATGATTCAGGCGGACGGCATTACGGTGTATAACAGCGGAGATACGGGATACGCCCGTCATTTCCTTGAACTTCCCGAACTGTTTCCTCATATTGATTATTGCATGATTGGCATCGGAGCGTATAAGCCCCGCTGGTTTATGAAACCCAATCATATTTCGCCCTATGATGCGCTGACGGCTTCCCGTGATATGGAGGCACGTCTCACGATTCCGATGCATTATGGCACGTTCGACCTTTCCGATGAACCTCTGTTCGATCCGCCTCATGTCTTTGCTCAGGAGGCTCGGCTGCGCAGTATGCCTGTGCTGATACCTGAGTTGGGTGAGATTGTCAAGCTTCATCCCCGTCATTAATCCGGACTTATCCATCTCCGGAAGCGTACTTCTCTACTCACTGCATGCTTTCCTGAACGAATGCTTTGGCTCAGTAGATTTTTAGTGGGGATAGCCATATAAATTTGCTATGCGGAAAAGGA
>URDR01000046.1 GCA_900546645.1 uncultured Bacteroides sp.
AAGCAATCTTTGGAGCAGATAAAGTTTTGTCTAAGAAAAACTATCCTCCTGGACAGCATGGAAATAACCGTCGCAGAAAAACTTCTGAATACGGTGTCATGTTGGCTGAAAAACAGAAAGCAAAATATACTTACGGTGTGTTGGAAAAACAATTCCGTAACATGTTTGAAAAGGCTGCAGGTATGAGTGGTATTACCGGTGAAATCCTGTTGCAGAGCCTTGAATGTCGTTTGGACAACGTAGTGTTCCGTTTGGGAATTGCTCCTACTCGCGCAGCTGCTCGTCAGTTGGTTGGCCACAAACACATTACTGTAGATGGTAAGGTAGTAAATATTCCTTCTTTCTCAGTTAAACCGGGTCAGTTGGTAGGTGTTCGTGAAAGATCTAAGTCTTTGGAAGTTATTGCTAACTCTTTGGCTGGTTTCAATCACAGCAAATATCCTTGGTTGGAATGGGATGAAAACTCTAAAGTAGGTAAGATGTTGCATATACCTGAAAGAGCAGATATTCCTGAAAACATTAAAGAACACTTGATCGTTGAATTGTACTCTAAATAATAATTAATTTCATGGCGATATTAGCATTTCAAAAACCTGATAAAGTATTAATGTTGGAAGCGGATTCCAAATTCGGAAAATTCGAATTCCGTCCGCTTGAGCCCGGTTTCGGTATTACCGTAGGTAATGCTTTACGCCGTATTCTTCTTTCTTCATTGGAAGGTTATGCAATCAATACAATTCGTATTGAAGGTGTAGAACATGAATTTGCAACCATTCCCGGGGTAAAAGAAGATGTTACTAACATTATCTTGAACTTGAAGCAAGTTCGGTTCAAGCAAGTAGTTGAGGAATTCGAGAATGAAAAGGTAAGTGTTACCGTTGAGAATTCTACTGAATTTAAGGCAGGTGATATTGGTAAGTATTTGACCGGATTTGAAGTGTTAAATCCTGAATTGGTTATTTGCCATTTAGATTCAAAGACAACTCTACAGATGGATATTACGATTAACAAAGGTCGCGGTTATGTTCCGGCTGATGAAAATCGTGAATTCTGCACTGATGTAAACGTAATTCCCATTGATTCTATTTACACTCCGATTCGTAATGTGAAGTATGCGGTAGAAAATTATCGTGTAGAACAGAAAACTGACTATGAAAAGTTAGTTCTGGAAATTACGACGGATGGTTCCATTCACCCGAAGGAAGCGTTGAAAGAGGCTGCTAAAATATTGATTTATCACTTCATGCTATTCTCTGACGAAAAGATTACTCTTGAAACAGCAGATGCTGATGGCAATGAAGAATTTGATGAAGAAGTATTGCACATGCGCCAGTTGCTTAAGACCAAATTGGTTGATATGGACTTGTCAGTTCGTGCTTTGAACTGTTTGAAAGCTGCTGATGTGGAAACATTAGGCGACTTGGTACAGTTTAATAAGACCGACCTGTTGAAGTTCCGTAACTTTGGTAAGAAATCGCTCACTGAGCTTGATGATTTGCTCGAGAGTCTGAATCTTTCGTTTGGAACAGATATTTCTAAGTATAAATTAGATAAAGAATAAAAAATGAGACATAATAAAAAATTCAACCATTTAGGTCGTACTGCTTCTCACAGAAACGCAATGTTGTCAAACATGGCATGTTCTTTGATTAAGCACAAAAGAATCACTACGACTGTTGCGAAGGCTAAAGCTTTGAAGAAGTTCGTTGAGCCGCTGATTACAAAGTCTAAAGAAGACACTACAAACTCTCGTCGTGTTGTATTTAGCAACTTGCAAGATAAGTTCGCTGTAACTGAACTTTTCAAGGAAATCTCTGTAAAGGTTGCAGATCGTCCGGGTGGTTACACTCGTATCATCAAGACTGGTCACCGTTTGGGTGATAACGCAGAAATGTGTTTCATCGAATTGGTAGATTACAATGAGAACATGGCTAAGACAGCTGCTAAGAAAGCTACTCGTACTCGTCGTTCTAAGAAATCTGCTGCAACTGAAGCACCTGCTGCTGAAGCAACTGCAGAAGCTACTACAGAGGAAGCCCCTAAAGCTGAATAATTCTGTAAACGCTATATACTTGAAAAGGTGTGTCTTTGGACACACCTTTTTTTTATGTTCTTGACTCAAGTGAACGCTCAGTTTTTCTATAGATGAGATTGTCAGGCCTTGCGCCCGATCACTACGGCTCTAAGTACGGACGTGTGATTTTGACTGTCGGTCACTTCGCAAGAGATAGGTTTACGGTTCCTGCCAATGCTACGGCTTGGCTAAGCCTTTACGCAATCTCATTGGCTGCCATTCCTAAAAACGGAAAATCGGTGGTTCAGGCAGTAAAGAAGGGTAAAATTCACTCTTGCATCTGGAAACTATGAGTTCAGGGTATAGAGGCTATAAATGTTATTTCTTTTTTTCCTCAATAAACACTTTCCCGTTTCGTTTCTCTATGCGAGTAAAGCTCCCTTCTGGATTCAGGTTGAAGGGAGTAACCTTTTCAGTGCGGTTATCCACTATCATTAACATGCTCTCCTCGTCAAAGCGGGCTATTTGGAATTTAAGGTCTGACTTATCCAGGGTGCGGTTTAGCAGCAGACTGTCGTTGATATAGACAGAAATGCTATCACCGGCAAAACTACCGGTCAACTCTATAGTATAAATTTCTGGAAAAACCTGATTTTGTTCGGGCAATTTGTTTTGGTTCCGAAAACTTAAATATAAGAAGAGACATACAATGAAGAACACCCCGAATGCCAGTATGCCATTGCCAATCATAAATTGCTTATTGCTGTTTATGCTTTTTTTATCCATCAGAATCTGTTGTTTTAAATGAGTTTAGGTGCAAAGTAAGTTATTTTTTCTCTGATTAATAGGTATCATTCTTGTTTTTTCCTACATTTGTCGGAAATATAAATGGAATACATCTTGAGTAGGTAAGTTTTTCAGAGCTTCAGCACTTGCTAAACTTACAAACTTAAACTAAAGAACTAAATACTTATTATGCAGAAAAACTTAGTAATAGTTGAGTCCCCGGCAAAAGCGAAGACCATTGAAAAGTTTTTGGGAGAAAGCTATAAAGTGCTGTCAAGTTACGGACATATACGTGACTTGCATAAGTCGGATTTGGGAATTGACATTAAAAACCATTTCAAACCCTTATATGAGATACCCGAAGATAAAAAAGCTTTGGTTAAGCAGTTGCAGGGAGAAGCGAAAAAGGCAGATATGGTATGGTTGGCTTCCGATGAAGACCGTGAGGGAGAAGCTATATCATGGCATTTGTATGAAGTTCTTAATTTGACACCAGAAAAAACAAAGCGTATCGTATTCCATGAAATTACAAAGACGGCCATATTGAGAGCGATAGAGAATCCACGAGGAATCAATACCGATTTAGTCAACGCACAGCAAGCACGCCGTGTCCTTGACCGTCTGGTGGGTTTTGAACTGTCGCCTGTGTTGTGGAGGAAAATCAAACCTTCTCTTTCCGCAGGTCGTGTTCAGTCGGTTGCCGTCCGTTTGATAGTAGAGCGTGAACGTGAAGTCCATGCTTTCGTAAGCGAACCATCTTATCGTGTAACGTCTGTGTTTGTTACTGCCGAAGGGGCAGAGCTTCGTGCAGAATTGGGAACCCGTTTCAAGACAAAAGAAGAAGCTTTGACTTTTCTTGAAACTTGTAAAAATGCTACATTCACCATTGAAGATGTGGCGACTCGTCCTCTGAAAAAATCACCCGCTCCACCTTTCACCACTTCTACACTTCAACAAGAGGCAGCTCGTAAATTAGGATATAGTGTGGCGCAGACAATGTCAATAGCCCAGCGATTATATGAAAGCGGATTGATAACTTATATGCGTACAGACTCAGTGAATCTTTCTGACTTTGCATTGGCTGCCAGTCGCGAGGAAATTCAGAAGCTGATGGGTGAAAAATATGTATATACCCGTCATTTTGCAACAAAGACAAAAGGTGCTCAGGAGGCCCATGAAGCCATCCGACCTACTGATATGGGCAATAAAACGATTGAAGGAACGATGCAGGAAAAGCGTCTTTATGATCTAATCTGGAAGCGTATGCTTGCTTCACAGATGGCAGATGCAGAGCTGGAGAAAACAACTGCTACCATATCAATTAGTCATAATGCTGGTCAATCGCAGCGTGCGCAAGATACCCCATGTTGCAGTAGTCAGGCTGACAAATTTACTGCTGCCGGACAAATGGTGGTATTCGATGGATTTCTTCGGGTGTATAAAGAATCATATGATGAGGATACTGAGCAGGAAGACGAAAGTCGATTATTGCCTAATATCACTATAGGGCAGGTGTTGACTCGCAAAGAAATCACAGCTGTACAGCGTTATACTCAGGCTCCTGCACGCTACACGGAAGCAAGTCTGGTCCGTAAGTTAGAAGAATTGGGTATTGGTCGTCCGTCTACTTATGCTCCAACTATTTCCACTATTCAGAATAGAGATTATGTGGTTAAGGGAAGTAAGGAGGGAACAGAACGTCCTTATGAGGTTCTTCAGCTGATAGAAAACAGCGTAACAGAAACGGTTCGTACAGAGTTGACCGGAAGCGAAAAAAGTAAGCTGTTGCCTACTGACGTGGGAATCGTGGTAAATGACTTCCTGATAGAATATTTTCCGACCATAATGGACTATAACTTTACGGCTAAAGTAGAGAAACAGTTTGACGAAGTGGCAGAAGGAGAATGCACATGGACCGATATGATGGAAAACTTCTACGAAAACTTCCATCCACTGGTTGTTGAAACGTTAGAAGCTAAGAATACGAATAAAGCAAAAGGCGAACGTATCCTTGGAACCGATCCGGTAAGCGGGCGTCAGGTTTCAGTTAAAATAGGCCGTTATGGTCCCGTTGCGCAAATCGGCTTGCAGGAAGATGAGGAAAAGCCCTTGTTCGCTCCTCTGAGAAAAGAATTTTCATTGGAAACCATCACACTGGAAGAAGCACTTGAACTTTTCAAACTGCCTCGTACGTTAGGTGAATGGGAAGGAAAAGCCATTCATGTAGGAGTGGGCAGATTTGGTCCTTATGTACGTTATGATAACCAGTTCGTTTCTATACCCAAAGATAAAGATCCGTTGGAAGTGACATTTGAAGAAGCTCAGGAATTGATACAGGCCAAACGGGATGCCGACGCTAAAAAGTTAATCCGTGAATTTGCGGAAGAACCTGAACTGAAAGTGCTTAACGGACGTTTCGGACCTTATATTTCTTACAAGAAATCAAACTATAAGATACCGAAAGATGTAGAGGCACAAGATTTGGATGTAGAAGCATGTATGAAACTTATTGAGCTGCAGGGAAAGAAAGCTGAGCTTCGTAAGCCTAAAGCTGTAAAGAAGAAATGAAACGTATTTTTTTAGTTGGTTATATGGGCTCGGGTAAAACAACTTTAGGGAAAGCTTATGCCCGTATAAACAATTTGGAATTTATCGATCTGGATTGGTATATAGAGGAGCGCATGCATAAGACTATCAGCGAACTGTTTGCCGAGAAAGGTGAAGCAGGCTTTCGTGAGTTAGAGCGAAAGATGCTTCATGAAGTGGGTGAGTTTGAAAACGTAATGGTAGCTTGTGGAGGAGGAACTCCTTGTTTTTACGATAACATAGACTATATGAACAGTGTGGGCGATACCGTATTTTTGGATGTATGCCCTGCTGTTTTATTCCGTCGCTTGAAAATAGCGAAATCCAAACGTCCGCTGTTGGCAGACAAGACAGATGAAGAACTGATGTCTTTTATAATAGAAGCATTGGAAAAACGTTTGCCGTATTATACACGAGCTCGTTTCCAATTTAATGCAGAAGGTTTGGAAACCAGCCGGCAGATAAGTGAATCTGTGGAACGTTTAAAGAATTTATTGGTTAATTAATCTAATATTCATTCGTTTTTTATGTTGTGAAATGAGAAAATGGCGTATTGAAGATTCAGAAGAACTCTACAACATTACGGGGTGGGGTGTTTCGTACTTTAGTATCAATGACAAAGGTCATGTAGTAGTAACTCCGCGTAAAGACGGTGTAGCAGTCGACTTGAAAGAATTAGTTGATGAGCTACAATTGAGAGACGTAACAGCTCCCATGTTGGTACGTTTCCCGGACATTTTGGATAACCGTATCGAAAAAATTTCGAAGTGCTTTGATCAGGCTGCCGAGGAATACGGGTACAAAGCGGAAAATTTTATTATTTATCCGATTAAGGTGAACCAGATGCGTCCTGTCGTCGAGGAAATTATCAGCCATGGAAAAAAATTTAATCTGGGACTGGAAGCAGGGTCGAAACCGGAACTTCATGCAGTCATAGCGATTAATACCGATTCGGATTCGCTGATTATCTGTAATGGATATAAAGACGAAAGCTATATTGAATTGGCTTTGCTGGCTCAAAAGATGGGAAAACGCATTTTCCTGGTAGTGGAAAAACTGAACGAGCTCCGCTTGATAGCAAGAATAGCTAAACAGTTGAATGTGCGTCCTAATATTGGAATCCGTATCAAACTGGCTTCTTCGGGTAGCGGTAAATGGGAAGAAAGCGGAGGCGATGCCAGCAAGTTCGGATTAACATCGAGCGAATTGCTGGAGGCTCTTGATTTTCTAGAAAAGAAGGAAATGCAAGATTGCCTGAAGTTGATTCATTTTCATATCGGAAGTCAGGTGACAAAGATTCGTCGTATTAAAACGGCATTACGTGAGGCCTCACAATTCTATGTCCAACTTCATCAGTTAGGATTTCCGGTAGAATTTGTAGATATTGGCGGTGGTTTGGGAGTCGATTACGATGGAACCCGCTCTTCTTATAGTGAAAGCAGTGTGAACTATTCTATTCAGGAATATGTGAACGACTCTATCTCAATCATGGTCGATGCCAGCAACAAGAATAATATTCCTCATCCGAATGTAATTACAGAAAGTGGCCGCTCGCTCACAGCTCATCATTCAGTGCTGATTTTTGAGGTACTTGAAACAGCTTCTTTGCCGGAAATGGATGAAGACTTTGTGGTGAGTCCTGACGCTCATGAACTGGTTCAGGAACTTTATCAAATTTGGGACAGTTTGAATCAGAGCCGTATGCTTGAGGCTTGGCATGATGCACAGCAGATTCGTGAAGAATCTTTAGATTTGTTCAGTCATGGTATTGTGGATTTGAAAACCCGTGCACAGATAGAACGGATGTATTGGTCTGTCTGCCGGGAGATTAATCAGATGGCTTCCGGATTGAAACATGCTCCAGATGAATTCCGCAAGCTCGACAAACTGCTGGCTGATAAGTATTTCTGTAATTTCTCTTTGTTCCAGTCTTTACCTGATTCATGGGCTATTGACCAGATTTTCCCAATCATGCCTATCCAGCGTTTGGATGAACGTCCTGACCGTACTGCAACTTTGCAGGATATCACTTGTGATTCTGACGGTAAGATTGCAAATTTTGTATCTACCCGAAATGTATCACATGATCTTCCGGTACATTCGGTCAAGGCAAAAGAGTCGTACTATATCGGAGTCTTTCTGGTAGGAGCTTATCAGGAAATCTTAGGCGATATGCATAACTTGTTTGGTGATACCAATGCGGTTCACGTAAGTGTGAATGACAAGGGATATTCGATTGATCAGATTATTGACGGGGAAACCGTAGCTGAAGTACTCGACTATGTTCAGTACAGCCCTAAAAAACTGGTTCGTACATTAGAAACTTGGGTTACAAAATCAGTGAAGGAAGGAAAAATTTCGTTGGAAGAAGGTAAGGAGTTCCTGGCGAATTACCGCTCCGGACTCTATGGATATACTTATCTGGAGTAATAATTAATTAAATGAAGATGGAGAAACTTACGATTATAAAAGTGGGTGGAAAGATCGTAGAAGATGCAGAAAGTCTAAATCATTTGCTTGCTGATTTTTCCGCAATATCCGGTCATAAACTGCTGGTTCATGGCGGAGGTCGTTCTGCTACTAAAATAGCTTCTCAGCTGGGTATAGAAAGCCAAATGGTGAATGGACGCCGAATCACCGATGCCGATACATTAAAGGTGGTAACAATGGTTTATGGTGGTTTGGTCAATAAAAACATAGTTGCAGGTCTGCAGGCGAAAGGAGTCAATGCAATCGGACTCACAGGCGCAGATATGGATGTCATCCGTTCTGTGAAGCGTCCGGTGAAAGATATTGATTACGGCTTTGTAGGCGATGTAAAGCAGGTAAATGCTCCGATGCTGGCCTCTTTGCTTCATCAGGGGATCGTTCCGGTTATGGCTCCTTTGACTCACGATGGGGAAGGACATATGCTGAATACCAATGCCGATACCATTGCAGGCGAAACAGCCAAAGCTTTGGCAAGCCTGTTTGATGTCACATTGATATATTGCTTTGAGAAGAAAGGAGTTTTGCGCGACGAAAACGATGACGATAGCGTAATTCCGGTTCTTACTCCAGATTTATTCAGGGAGTATGTGGCAGAAGGAGTGATACAAGGCGGTATGATACCGAAACTGGAAAATTCATTTTCTGCAATAGAGTCCGGAGTATCCCAAGTAATCATAACGCTGGCCTCTGCCATTGATGGAAAATCAGGGACAATCATAAAAAAATAATAAAAAAACGACGGGTGGGTGTAACTTTTAGGAGACTCACCCGTCATTCTTATAGAAGCGATGCAAAATATCAGTTTTCGTGATGATATACTTCCTTTAAAAGACAAGCTGTTCAGGCTTGCGCTTCGTATTACGTTGAATCGTGCCGAGGCGGAAGATGTTGTGCAGGATACACTGATACGCGTATGGAGTAAACGTGAAGAATGGGTTGGCTTGGAATCGGTTGAGGCCTATTGTATGTCGATAGCACGAAATTTGGCAATAGACCGTAGCCGGAAAGCAGAAAACAGGAACTTAGAGCTTACACCGGAAACTCAAGAGCTTCCGGATATGATGACCCCAGATTGCCGGATGGAGCAGGATGAGCAAATTCATCTGATTCATCGGTTGGTCAATCAGCTTCCGGAAAAGCAACGCACCATTTTGCAGCTTCGTGATATTGAAGGAAAAAGTTATAAGGAAATAGCAGACATCATGTCCTTGACTGAGGAGCAAGTAAAGGTTACTCTTTTTAGGGCACGTCAGCGTATCAGATTACAATATAGTGAAATAGATAAATATGGATTATAAGTACATCGAACAACTCTTGGAGCGCTATTGGAACTGTGAGACTTCTATTGAAGAGGAACAGATTCTGCGGGCTTTTTTTCGTCAGAAAGAACTGCCGGCTCATTTACTCCGCTATAAATCTTTGTTCGCTTTTGAGGATATGGAAAGCATGGAAGGTTTAGGAGAAGAGTTCGATGAACGTATCTTAGGACAAATTGAGCGTCCGGTGGTAAAGGCACGTCGTCTAACCGTTCATACACGCTTTATGCCTCTGTTTAAGGCGGCAGCCATGCTCTTGCTGATATTTACATTGGGTGGAGTGGTGAAACACTCGCTGGCAGATTCCGAAGGAGGTGTCGTCTATGTATACGATCAGTTTGAACGTCGTTCTGTTGATCCGCAGGTGGCTTATGAAGCCGATACCATAAAAGCCTCTCTGAAAAATGTACCTGTTAATGCAGACAGGGAAAGAGAAGCTAAGAGATAGAACATTTTCATTTGCTTTTATATATATAGTTAGTACTTATCTTAGAACAGAATATGTGAGGCTGTGAAGTTTCAATTCTCTCAAATTAAATATTACTAACTTAATACTAAAGAAGGGTTACTGCGTGAGGCAGTAGCCCTTCTTGCTTTGTTATTTGTGGGGAAGAAAAATGTCTAAGCGTTTTGCATCGGATACTTAGGCATTTCCTTTAGAACGACCTGAAGAATTTGTGCCCGTGACTCGGTGGTTTTTCTCCTCCAAGTCACGGGCACAGTATTAAAGTTTATAAGAATCGGTGCTTATTTCAGAACTTTATGCAAGCGAGTTAAAAAGTCATCTGCTTCGGTCATGTTGAGGCAGAGTGGGGGAAGCAGACGGATTACATTGGTCCCGCTTACTCCTGTGAATACCTTTTGCTCGAATAACAGGCGCTGGCGGATTTCTTTGATTGGTTGCTCAAATTCCATTCCAATCATCAATCCACGTCCACGTACTTCTTTGATTCCTTTAAACTTCTTAAGTTCTTCAGATAAATGCGCTCCAACTTTAGCAGCATTATCTACCAGTCCTTCTTCTTTCATTACGTCGAGTACGGCGATAGCAGCGGAACAGGCTAAATGATTCCCGCCGAAGGTGGTTCCTAGCTGCCCGTAAACGGGTGTGAATTTAGGGCTGATTAGCACTCCGGCCATAGGGAATCCGTTGCCGATTCCTTTAGCAACCGTAATGATGTCCGGACGTATGCCGTTATACTGATGGGCAAAGAACTTACCGCTGCGTCCGTAACCCGACTGGATTTCATCAAGAATCAGCACCGTATTTGTTTCTTCACATGCCTTTTGCAAAGCCTGCATAAACTTAGTGTCGGGTAACAGAATTCCTCCTACGCCCTGTATTCCTTCGATGATGACTGCACACACATCCCCTTTAGCAATCTCAGCCTTCATAGCCTCGGTATCATTTAAGGGAAGATAAGTTACATGTCCGTTATCATTAATCGGAGCAATGATTTTAGGATTGTTTGTTACTTCGACGGCCAGTGAAGTGCGTCCGTGAAAAGCCTTGGCAAATGAGACAACCCGTGTACGTCCATTGTAGAAAGACGCCAGTTTCATTGCATTCTCATTGGCTTCAGCTCCAGAGTTGATGAGAAACAGCTGGTAATCGTCATACCCGGAGATTGCTCCCAAACGATCAGCTACCTCTTGCTGTAATTTATTGATTACAGAGTTTGAATAAAATCCAAGGGTAGCCACTTGTTTGCTGATGGTTTCCACATAATGCGGGTGGGCATGTCCGATAGAGATAACGGCATGTCCTCCATAAAGGTCAAGATATTCTTGTCCTTTGTCATCCCATACATGGCAACCTTTGCCTCGTACGATGTTTACATCGAACAGAGGATATACATCGAATAGTTTCATGGTTTTAAATGAAAAATTAAGAATGAAAAATGAAGAATTGCTATAGCCTTAGTGCTTTATTTTTTCATTCTTTAGATTGTCTTTTACGGTTTTTATAGATGATATGAGGAGAGCTACCAGCTCTCCACAATCTTTTTCCATACTTTCGAAGGCATTCTTGCCGATGTAATTGGAGTCTTTTAGCAGATTTAACCAATAGTCGGTTTCGTTAGCCTCTTTTAGTGCAACACTGAGCTTGTTGATGAAGTCGGAACGACTTTGTGCAAATTCAGATTCTCGAATAAGAGCTCCTACAGCCGTGCCTGAACGAAGAATTTGTTTGCTTAGAATATATTCTTGTTTTTCTTTTTTAAGAAACTCACTCATGTGTATGATTCGTAAAGCGAAGTCATAGCTTTTGAGGTGTAGCAGAGAGTTTTTCCTATTTCGTGTATCCATGAAAATTCCTCATTCCTCGTTCTTCATCCTTCATTAAAATGCACTCGGTTTCAGCATCAGTCCCACTGTCTCTTCCAAGTTAAACATGAGGTTCATGTTATGCACAGCCTGCCCGCTTGCGCCTTTCAGCAAATTGTCGATACATGAAACAATCAGCAACTTGTCACCGTGTTTTTCCAGATGAATCAAACATTTGTTGGTATTTATCACTTGCTTCAGGTCAATATTCTTTTCCACGATGTGTGTAAAAGAATCTTCAGCATAAAATTCTTTATACATTTTGACGATTTCTTCCAATTCTACTTTCGTCTTGACAACTAAGGTGGCAAAGATACCGCGGGCGAAGTCACCTCGGTAGGGAATAAAATCAATATCAGAGTCAAAGCTGCTTTGCAGTTGCTTCAGCGACTGCTTGATTTCAGGAACATGCTGGTGAGAAAATGGCTTATATACGCTCATGTTGTTGTTACGCCAACTGAAATGGGTTGTAGCTCCCGGTTTAACTCCGGCTCCGGTGCTTCCGGTAATGGCATTCACCATTACGTCTCCGTTCAGCATCAGGTGTTTGGCCAAAGGCAGTAACCCTAACTGAATGCAAGTGGCAAAACACCCCGGATTAGCCACATGCTTGCTCTTGCAGATGGTACGGCGGTTTAACTCCGGAAGTCCATATACAAAGTCATGTTCGTCACTTTTGATGCGGTAATCCATCGAAAGGTCTATGATTTTCAAGTCTTCCGGGATGTTGTGGCTGTCCATGAACTTTTTAGTATCCCCGTGTGCGGTGCAGAAAAACAATACATCAATAGAGTCAAGAGGCAGTTCATCTGTAAACACCAGTTCTGTTTCACCATACAGCCCTTCATGCACATCGGTGATTTTATTTCCAGCATTACTTGAGCTGTTGATAAACTTGATATCCACATCAGGATGATTCAAAAGCAGGCGAATTAGTTCGCCTGCTGTATATCCTGCTCCTCCAATAATTCCTACTTTTATCATACGTTTTCCTCGTCTTTATGGTTGGCATAATAAGCACGGAGCGGGGTAGAAAGCACTTTGATGAAGCCTTTTGCATCCTCTGCCGTCCATCCTTTCTGCATTTCTCCGTATTCACCGAATTTATTTTTCACTAAGTCGTCTTCAGAATCAACACCTACGGTAGCAAAAGAGTAGGGGCGAAGTTCCAGAATAGCCGTACCGTTCACGTTGCGCTGCGACTCCTGAAGCATGGCTTCAATGTCGCGCATTACAGGCTCTAAGTACTGGCTTTCATGAAGGAACATACCATACCAGTTGGCAATCTGATCTTTCCAGTACTGCTGCCATTTGCTCAGTGTATATTTTTCCAGAAACTTATGTGCACCGATAATCAGCATCGGAGCAGCAGCTTCAAACCCTACACGTCCTTTGATGCCGATGATGGTGTCGCCCACGTGCATATCGCGTCCGATACCATAAGCTGCGCCGATTTCTTCTACCTTCTGGATTGCTTTGATCTTATCATCGAAAACCTCTCCGTTAACAGCATATAGTTCTCCCTTCTTGAACTCCAGTTTTAACTGCTCACTGCCCGTTTTGGTAACCTGTTTCAAGTAAGCACTTTCCGGAAGGCCCTGAGCAGAATCTAAGATTTCTCCTCCGCAGATAGAAGTACCCCAAATACCTACATTGTATGAGTATTTCAATTTAGTGAAATCAGCTTCAAAGCCGTGTTCTTTTAAGTAGTTGATTTCATACTCACGGCTCAATGCCATGTCGCGGGTTAGCGTAATGATTTCTACTCCCGGAGCCATAACAAGGAAAGTCATGTCAAAACGCACTTGGTCATTTCCGGCACCAGTTGAACCGTGTGCAATGGCATGTGCGCCGATTTCGTTGGCATAGCGTGCGATAGCCAATGCCTGGAAGATTCGTTCAGAGCTTACAGAGATAGGGTAGGTCCCGTTACGCAATACATTACCAAACACCATGTATTTCAAGCTCTTTTCGTAGTATTCCTGCGTTACGTCCAAGGTGATGTATTTCACAGCTCCCAGTTTATACGCATTTTCTTCATTTTGTTTTAACTGCTCGGGGCTGAAGCCGCCGGTATTTGCACAGGCAGCATATACTTCATAACCTTTTTCTTTTGCCAGATACATCACAGTAAATGAGGTATCCAAACCGCCGCTGAACGCAACGACAACTTTCTTCTTTTCTTCCATATTCGTATATCTTTTTAAGGAAACAGGGTGATAAGCCGGTTCCTTTTATTAGCTGAGTAAGTTTTCTGTTAGAAATTATTTATTTTATCATCTGTATGCAGTGCTGGATCGTAAAGCATGGCAGTGCAGATACAGAATTTGCGCTTTTTCGTCATGAGGATTTCATGGTTGATACATCCTTCACATCCTTTCCAGAAGGATTCGTCGTCTGTCAACTCATTGAATGTAACCGGAACGTATCCCAGTTCGGTATTCATTTTCATGACAGCTGCTCCAGAAGTCAGACTGAATATCTTCGCTTTAGGCCAGCGCAGGCGTGCCAAAGTAAATGAAGCATGCTTGATGCGTTTAGCCAGTCCGCATCCTCTGTATTTAGGATGTACAATCAGTCCGGAAGTAGCCACATACTGCTTGTTTCCCCAAGATTCAATGTAGGTAAATCCGGCAAAATCATCACCGCATAATGCTATAATAGCCTTTCCTTCCTTCATTTTTGTTGCTACATACTCATGTGTACGTTCAGCGATACCTGTTCCGCGAACTTTTGCAGCTTCTCTGATAGTGGTTAATATTGTGTCAACGTAAACCTCGTGTGAGGCGTCGGCTACCATAACATCGATTTGTTTAGTAGTATCCATTTCTTTATATGTCTTGTTTTAGAAGTTTATATTTGGAATAATTTGAGAAAGCGAATGTTTGACACTCTCGTGTGAGCATCCCTCACGGACAATCAGCATGAGGGTATCATCGCCGGCGATAGTACCGATAATTTCATGAAAGTTATGCATGTCAATATCGTAAGCCAGACTGCTGGCATAGCCGGGGCGGGTTTTGATGACCGCTATGTTTCCTGAAAATTCAATGGAGATGAATCCGTTATGACGTAACATTTCACTGGCGCTTTGCGGGTCGGTCATTCGTTTATACATAGTATTATTAGGTAATACATAAACATAATTCCCGTTCATGCTGGCGGCCTTAGCTACTTTTAGCTGCTTTAAGTCGCGTGATAAGGTGGCTTGTGTCAGTTGAAATCCCTCTTTGGAAAGTTCCTGCAAGAGTTCATCCTGACTTCCTATCTCTTTGCTTGAGATAATCATTTTAATGGAATCAAGTCTGCTATTCTTGTTCTTCATCTGTATAATTATTCTTTATTGACCGCAAATTTACAGTTATATTTTGAATTTTATGCATAAAAACAAATATTTTTATCCGTATATTCTAAAAGAATGTAAAAAGAACGAATAAATAAACATTTATTGCTTACATTTGTCCTCATAATAATAAAGGAGAGCAGATATGATAGCAGATAATAAAGACCCGATGGGAGCCGCCATTTATGATTATTTCCGTTTTGGGAAAGCCGGAAGACTGCGCGTCTTTTCTTCACAGTTCGATGAGGATGAAATTCCGGTAGAAACCCTTTTTCGTGTGTATGAAGATATGCCCTCTGCGGAACAGACCGCATTGCAGCTGGCTCAAGGTCGTATATTAGACGTAGGTGCCGGAAGCGGATGCCATTCGATGGCTTTGCATGAGATGGGTAAAGAGGCGTTGGCTATTGATATTTCTCCATTGGCAGTAAAAACCATGCAGGAGCGTGGTCTGAATGCTCGTCTGCAAGATTTGTTTGACCCTTGTTTCTGTGAGCGGTTTGATACGATTTTGATGTTGATGAATGGTTCGGGGATTATAGGGAAACTTGGACGTATAGGCAACTTTTTTCAGCATATGAAATTACTGTTGAATCCCGGAGGATGTATTTTGATGGATTCTTCTGACTTGAAATATTTGTTTGAGGATGAAGACGGAAGTTACCTTATTGATTTGGCGGGTGATTATTACGGAGAAATTGATTTCCGTATGCAGTATAAGCAGATAAAGGGAGAACCCTTTGACTGGCTGTATATTGACTTTGAAACATTGGCATTTTATGCAGCGCAGTATGGGTTTAAGGCTGAAACGATAGAAGAAGGAGAGAATTATGCTTATTTGGCAAGGCTTTCTTTGGCTTGAATTTGCTTAATTGATAAGAAATAAATAAAAAAGTGGATTAAAATTTTGCGGATTCCGAAAATGTGTATATCTTTGCACCGCAAATAAGACAAATGCCCAGATGGCGGAATCGGTAGACGCGCTGGTCTCAAACACCAGTGGATTCACTTCCATCCCGGTTCGACCCCGGGTCTGGGTACAAGAAGAAAAGGCTAAGTGATTAATTATCAATCGCTTAGCCTTTTTGTTTATCTGATTTTTCCCCACGTTTTCCCCACAGGCGCAAAAAATATAGTAGTAAGTCATTATTTTCTTTGGCTACGCAATACAAATACACTACCTTTGAAAAGAAATAAATCCAATTAAATAAAAGTCAATGGAACAAGGTGTTTGGCAAGAGATTGAACAGTTATACCAGAAGTTTCAGCAACTTGGTATTAGTGAAGCGGTGGACTATGAAAAGTACTACCTCTATTCTCTTATTACCCATTCTACAGCAATTGAGGGTTCTACACTCACCGAAGCGGAGGCACAAATGCTTTTCGATGAGGGATTGACAGCTAAAGGGAAACCTTTGGTGTATCATTTGATGAATGAGGACTTAAAGAAGGCATATGAGCTTGCCAAAGAGGAAGCCAAAAGTAAGAAACCAATTAATTCAGCATTCTTGCAAAAGTTGAATTCGACATTGATGCGTACGACAGGCAGTATTTATAACGTTATGGGTGGCTCTTTTGATTCTTCCAAAGGTGAATTTCGCTTGTGTGGCGTGACGGCTGGTATTGATGGACGTTCTTATATGAGTTATCAGAAAGTCCCTGCCAAAGTAGAGGAACTTTGCGCTTTATTACAGGAAAAACAGAAGGCAGTGGGAACATTTCGGGAACAATACGAACTAAGTTTCAATGCCCATCTTAACTTAGTGACCATTCATCCGTGGGTCGATGGCAACGGAAGAACCGCCCGCCTACTGATGAATTATATTCAGTTCTGCTACAACCTTTTTCCGACTAAGATATTTAAGGAAGATAGGGAAGAGTATATTTCTGCCTTACGTCAATCACAGGAAGAAGAAACAAATCTGCCTTTTCTGGGCTTTATGGCTGTTCAATTAAAGAAATCGCTCTCTTTGGAAATTGAACGATTTAAGACTTCTCAAAAGAAAATTTTTAGTTTTATGTTTTAGTTGTGATCGTGTTGTTAGTTAATATAGAAAGAGGCTGTCTCATATAACTTGCGGTGAAGTCGTACGAAATCATCCATTTCGCACTTAGTAGTTGCTTTTTTATACAGATCTTAGCCATAATGAAGGCGAATTAAAAAGCGATGTTCTTGCGATATTGTCCAGGAGACATGCCCATTTGCTTTTTGAAGAAAGTTCCAAAAAAAGAGGCATTAGGAAAATTGAACATATCTGCAATTTCTTGTATGTTTTTCTGTGTATTTTTTAAAAGAGAAATACTCTTCCGTATAATGGACTTAGACACCAAATCCTTTACTGTATATCCGCATATTGATTTGCATATGACAGAAAGGTATTTAGGTGAGAGACATAATTTATCGGCATAAAACTCCACTCCACGTTCCTGCATATAATACTGTTCAATCAGCGAAATAAGCTTTAAGAACACCTCATTACGATGTCCCATCGCATTCTGATTGTTCATCAACTTACGATTATAGAGCGAACAGAGCCGATGGGTCAGTGCCAGCAGCAACAGTTTCTGCTCATACTGACGGAAAGTATCATTTTGAAGAAGGGTAGCATCAAGCTGCATCATATAACGGAGTAACTCATCCTCTTCGCCAGTCTGCCAAACATAACAAGGTTTGGGCACTAACTGAGAATAAAGGTACATAGATACGACCTGATTCCCTAAAATATCACGGATAGGTTCAACCTGATACAGCAGGAAATGCACATCCAAATCAGAAGACTCTTCCATAACCCGAAACTCCGCTCCATCAGGAATAAACAAGGTTTCTCCGGCAGATGCTCGCATCACACAACGATTCAGGGCAAAAGTAAAAAACCCTTGCATACAAATCACTATTCCCACCCCACTGACCAAAAATGGGGTGTGAAAGAGAATTGGGAAGGAGGAAATACTTCCTTCCGAACTGCATATGTCATCTCGCCTAAACAAAGCCTTTTCTAATAATGTAATACGTTCTTGAACTGTCTTCATACATGCTTGTCCGTGTGCATTAGGCACTTTCAAGCGACTAAGATACTAATTTTCTCTTAGAATAAGGCACAACCAGCACAAATATTGCACATGCCAGACAGGCATAGAGTGTCCAGCCTGCCATTTCCTTGACTGCAACCAAAGTGGCCTGTACCTGAACACGTCCCTTGACGGACATGGCTGCCATGTTCACTGCTTCAGCCTTACTTTTTCCCTGATAACTCATGCCACGTACGGTACTCATAAAAGAAGCGGAAGCGTCAGGATGTAGCAAATCAATATCTTGTGCATAACGGGTAACATAGTTCTGCTGACGCTCCTGCAGGGCATTGGTATATACTGCCGCGCCCAAACTGGGAGCAATGACCATACGGATGGTAATCATGGTACAAATCCATGATGACAGAAATTTATAAGGCATCCGCTGAGTGGCATAAGTGGGAATGAGTGAATAGAGCATCATCATGCCTGTGGAACGGATAATAACCGGATATTTCATCCGTTCATACAGACCATCCGTCTGCACCTCAAAATACATAAAAAGAGCAGCCAAGCCCAACATGACAAATCCGCCTGCAAAGATATATTTGAAATGCACCTTCTTCATGCTGAGAAAGATGGTAATCATCCCCCCGATGAAATAGCCCAACATGGTCCAGTTGCCCAGCGAAGCATTCTGCCAGTTATCCAGTTTCATGCCAATGCCGGCAAACACATTGACAAACATGGCGCTGGAATTGAGAAACATTAGCAAAAAATAGAACAATACTCCCATACGAATGGTGCGCAACTTCAGCACGCCCACCTGATAATACGGACTGCGGTGTGTGGATTCCATATAAAAGAATAAAGCACCCGTAAGAACTGCAGTAATCGCGGCCATGCGGATAGTAGAATCATCCCACCAGTCCAGCACCTTTCCATACACCATGACATATGTAAAACACACCAGCGGAATGCAGAACAAGGTAGCATTGCCAAACTGACGGAAATTAATGGGGAAACGCTTGTTTTGGAAGCGATGGTATGGCATGGTTACGAAAATAACCAGGATACATACCAACAGCATCCCCATCATATAGTAATACACATACTGCCATTCATATTCATAAGCCAGCCAGGCAGTCAGCGATGTTCCCAGCTGTCCTAATATCATAAAGAACAGATAAATGCCAGGCTGCGCTATGCTTCGTTCAATATCAAGCTTATCCCAGCCCTCACCGTCTACCGGCTCCAGCCCCGGCTTAATTTTCAAATAGGCCTCAATGCGCCCTGCATAAAGGATTAAGGTGAACAGGTTGACCATCATCAGTACCATGCGAAGGAAACCCATCAACACACTACAGAGAGCCAACAAAAAGATACTGTCGGTTTCGGCACAAATATAGCTGAGCCCATACATCATGGAAAAACCGGCCAGACACATCATTTTTTCTCTTCGAATCACCACCAGCCGATATAAAAACGGACAAAAAGCAGCCATCCCGATGGAGGTGGCAAAATTGGTAAAAGTGACATGTTCTGAGATGATACCCAGCCCGCTCATCATCTCAGTACTGTTCACAGAATACACACCACCCACAGTAAGAATGGGGATGAACATCAACACCAATATCAGAATGCCCAACCACTTGGGCACCCAATTGTAGAACGGATAATTTCTTGGATAAGAGGACATAACATCAGAGTTTAGCTTTCACAACCACCATCATACCTGCAGCCAGGCGATCATTGTCTTCTTCAGAAAGATTGATAAAATCAATGCGAACCGGAATACGCTGTTGAATTTTTACAAAATTACCGGCAGAATTATCAGTAGGAACTAAAGAATACTTGGCTCCAGTTGCACCGGAAATAGCAGTAATCTTACCCGTAAACTCTTTATTACTTACTGCATCCACCTTTATCCTTACTTCCTGACCGATAGCCAGATTTTCCACTTGAGTCTCTTTGTAATTGGCAATCACCCACTTCTGAGTATCCGGCAAGATATATGTAATGGTCTGCCCGGCAGTAATGTATTGACCTTCCTCTAAAGCCCGACGTCCCAGCTTACCGTCACACGGAGCCACGACTACAGTATAAGACAGATTCAATTTGGCCATCTCCAACGCCGCTGTGGCACGCTGAATACCGGCTTCCACATTTTCACGACGATGCGAAACTTCATTCACACCGGACAAGGCTGCACTGCGCTGACGTTTCGTAGCTTCCAGTTTGCGTTGTAGAGCAGAATATTCAGTTTCAATCTGCTCCAGCTGTATGGGCGTAGCAGCATTACGTTTCACCAGATTTTCATAACGCTGACGGTCTTTTTCCAATTTTGCCAGACGAATTTCAATTTCAGAAATAGAAGCATCATACACCGAAGCTGTGGTTTGTGTCGTCTGAAGTGTGGCACCAATTACAGTAGCTCCGGCCAATGCATCCTTCAAGGCAGCCTCAGTTTCCATCACACGGATCTTGTATTCACGGTCATCCAGCACCAACAGCGTATCACCTTTGTGCACTTCCTGATGTTCGGTGAAATAGATTTTCTTGATATAACCTGAAGCACGCAGATTAACCGGCGAGATATATTGCTCTATTTGAGCATCATTACTGGATTCTGTATTTTTATAATCCAGAAACAAGAAAGTAACCTGAATAATCCCCCAAACTAAAATAGCTATACCAATCAGGCTTACCACACGCTGGCGGGTGCGCAATTTTCTCAATTTCTTAGCCTGTTCGTGATGTGTGCTCATTGCAGCACTGTTTTTATCTGTTGTTTCCATATGTTTAAAATTGATAGCTGATCATTGACTATGAATAAAATAATTGAGAACTTACTTCAGCAGACTTTCTACACGTCCAGTCAACTTCAGCAAAGAAAGGTGAGTTACACGATAGTTATAATGCGCACTGATATAGTTGTTCTGCGCTTCACTCATACGCATTTCATCCTGTAAAACCTCTGTCATGGAGGCAATACCCTCCCGATAGCGGTCAGATGTTACCTCATAGACATCCTCTGCCAAAAGATAATTATCCTTTTGTTTCTTGAAATTGCGTTGGTTATTCATCAAATCGTTCGTAGCGTTGACATATTGTGTCTCCAGATTCTTCCGCGTATTCTCTTGCGCCAAACGAATATTCTCCAGATCAATTTTCGCCTTGCGAATTTTATACCTCTTATCCAATCCATCAAAAATAGGGACACGCAGTGCCAAGCCTAAACCATAAGAACGATACCAATGATTGGAGGGTCCGGAATGAAACCAATGATGAAGCTTATCCGTATAAGCCGTATACATCCAGTTGCCCGTCAATGTAAGTGAAGGAATGTATCCATGGGAAATCATCTTTTTCTGCCGTTCTGCCAAGTCGCTCTTCGACTGAAGCAACTGAAGCTCATACAGATTTTCTGACAAGCCGGTCAATTCAATCGGAGCAATAGTTTCAGCATTCACCGGTTCCAGCGTTATATCTTTCTCTGCCGGATAATCCATCACATATTTCAGCATATTCAGCTGTTGAGCCAGCATGGCCTGTGCATTGTCATACTGTACCTGCAAGTTTTCCAGGTTTATATTGACACGCTTCACATCCACCTCCATAGCCATGCCATTGTCATAGAAAGCCACCGTAATGTCACGCAATTCCTCCAGACGCGCAATATTGGCTTTAACCAGCGTTATCTGCTCGGCCGTGGCCTGTCCCAGATAGTACATCTTAGCAATCTGCATCATCAAGTCCTCGCGCGCTTTTTCATAAGACAGACGGCTGATTTCATCCAATACCTTCGAAATGGAAAGAGCGGTATAAACCGTCTGATTATAGAGTGGCATTTGAAGCTGCAATCCGGCTGCGGCATTATACTGCAGCGTCTGGGTTACATTATAAGGTTTGTCATAAGCAGAACCATCTGTTACGGACACTGGAGGATCGAAGTTGTCGTTAAAATTAGCCACTCCATTAATTTGCGGTAATAACTTGGCACGGTTTTCAGAAATAGCATATTTGCTTTTTTGAATCTCATTGCGCTGTCCCCGGAGAGAAAGGTTATTTTCAATACCCCAACGAAGACAATCATCCAAAGTAAGCACCTCTTGCGCACGGCTGCCTACTACAGCACCCCATGCAACGGTAAAAATGAATATTAGTTGTTTCATATCAATACTTTCATAATCAACTGCAAAGATAGAGGGATATCCAAATAGGGCAATATTCACTTTTAAGAAGATAATATTCATTTTTGCCTTTTTTCTAGAGATGAGTCTTAGGCTCAAAATCATTTTCCATGCCGCTGTCATCGCTACAAGATGAGAGTGAAAATGCGATTGTGGCAAATAAATAGATGCATTGCTTAATGTTCATATGAACTATGTTTATTGGTTAATTGTCATTCCTAACGCACGAAGCGTGAACCACAAATCGTTCACCTGTGTCGGAGGTCCTAGGAAAACCCATACAAACAGATATAACAATAGCAGCCCACGCTATAGCGTGAGAACCACTATGCCATCATCGTTTGTATGTCTTAAGAAATTTCCCAGGTTTCCGATACCACGACCAGCATAACGCTTCTTCTAATTCTAACATGTCTTGGAAAGAGTTTCCTCAATCCATTGGCAAGATACACAATTTAATTGATAATCGGGAATCTAGAGTCGCAAACTATCAAGTTACATCTTAATTCCTCTACTTTTCTTTTCTTCCTGTTGCGACAGTCTTGTTCCGTATCTAAGCCTGTGCCATTGCTCCCTGAACCAGTCGGCAATCGGCTTCCTGTTTA
>URDR01000047.1 GCA_900546645.1 uncultured Bacteroides sp.
AAAGCTATGTCCAGAGAAGAAAACGTAATAAAGCTACTTGCGAAACTTAAATAAAGATATTTGAAGGTTTTGCCGGATATGGCGGTGCATCATTCGGTTTGAAAAGACTCAAGGAAAATATGCCTGACTTCGATTATGAAGTGGTTGGTTATTCTGAGTTTGACAAATATGCTGCCAAATTGTTTGATGCAAACCATAAAGACAAAGATGGTCAGCCCATTAAGAATTGGGGAGATATTACTTCCATCAATCCGGATGAACTTCCAGATTTTGACATGTTTATGGGTGGATTTCCCTGTCAGCCATTCTCATCAGCAGGTATGCAAATGGGAACAGAGGACCCTTATGGAAGAGGAGCTATGCTAGGGCATATCATACGCATCTGTCGGGTGAAAAAGCCAAAGTATCTCTTTCTTGAAAATGTAAAAGGATTTACACATGGGAAATTCAAACCCATACATGATCAGTTGATTAAGGATTTAAAAGAAATGGGATATGGAGAAAACCCGCTTGCACAGGCAGTACTCAATTCCAAAGACTATGGCATACCGCAAAATAGAGAGAGACTATGGATGTTTGCCCAACTTGGCGGACTCCCTGAAGGTTTTATGCTGACTCCTCCCAAGATAGAATCGGATGCAAGAATTTCTGACTTTCTTGATTATACACCTGAGCAAAAGTTATATTTGTCCGAAGCGCAGATTGAACATCTGAAATTCAAGCACAAGATAGATTCTTTTGTGGTTGATACACCCTTATGTTTTGATGTGTATAATAAAAAGATCAAGCGTGATGGTTTCAGTATCACCATTACTCAGCCAGAGCATAATAGCTTACGGGTTGTCGAGGTTCCGAAAGACGGAAAGGAGATTGTACGTAAGATGTCTGTTCATGAACAGTTCAGACTGATGGGATTCAGAATATCCAGAGATTTGTCTGAGTGTGAAATCGATTTTGACAACCAGTCCTATACCCAATTATCCAAAAGAGCAGGTAACGGATGGGATGTAAACTTGGTGGGTATTTTATTAACACATATATTCAGTCAGCTATGCGAATAAATCTGGGTTCCATGGCCTTCGGCTTTTTCATTGAAAAAGGCGGAGGCACCCCCGCATGGGGAACAGAATTAGGACAATCAAAGCCATCCTATAAATTCACAGTTGAAGGCTGTGAAGAAGTCTTGATTGGTATGTTATACAACTCAGTAAACCTTCATTCCGTATCATTGCCATTAGGTAAAGGAGGTAGGGTTGACCTAGCTTCTAATTTTGAGGAATGTCACTTGGCTGCTCTTTTCCAAAACGTATATATCAATGGGCTCAAGATAGACCATCCGTTCCTTATGGTCATGATTAAGGAACTGAGCGCAAGTCATTCTGGAAGAAGAACTATCAAGTACTCTGATAAAATATCTTGCAATGTCGGAGGGAAAATCATCGGCAATCTGAACTTCTTCAAGTTTGCACGAAAAGCATTGGGTCTGAATGATGAATCATGCTGGTTTGTATATGACATAAGTGTCAGAAATCTGGATGAATTGCATTTTAGGGCAGTAATTGTTAATAGCGAATTCAGTGAATACTACACTGATTCTGCTGAAAGAAAAGAACATTGGTTATCTTTAATTTAAAATACTATGAGACTCAATTTAGGATCATTATCATTCAACGCGAATATTGAAAATGGAGGCGGAACTCCTGCATGGGGGACAGAATTAGGTCAAGGCGATGGATATCGGTTTTCGGTAGAAGACATGGATGACCTGTTTACCTCTTTAGTATACACATCTGTTCCAGATTTAGACCAAATTTATTGTCCTTTGGGCAAAGGAGGTAATCAGCGACAAGACTATGACTTCGTTATTGCCGGATTATACGACAAAGTTTTTGTCAATGGATTAGTTGTTAACAATGCCGAGTTCTTATTACTAGTTGTAAAGAAAATAGTCGGTACTCATCATGTAGGCAGAAGAACACTCAAATATAATCCTCGCATTACTTACAGAGGAAAAGAAATCAATCAAGATTGCTTTGACAAAATTAGCCAGACATTAGGATTAGCTGATAATGCAGCTTGGTTTATCGATGAGATTAATGTAAGAAATCAAGATGAGATCCATTTTACCGCTTACGTATTGGATGGCCAAAACGCAACCTCCTACAAATCCAACGATGAAAGGAAACAGGCTTATATCAAGAAACTGCAAAACAGAATAGTTTTCGAAAAGAAGTCCACTATTGGTGAAACCACCATCATACCCTTGCCTTTGGACTTGCCGCTGCAACAGATTACCTATGGTGCACCGGGTACAGGAAAATCATTCAGTATTGACGAAGATGTAAAACGATACGGAATGAAAGACATAAGAACCACATTTCATCCTGATAGTGATTATTCTACGTTTGTAGGAGCATACAAGCCTCAAATGGAGAAGGTTGTGGTACGTGATGACCGCGGATTTCCAGTAAAGGAAGAGGGGAAAGTGGTATATGAAAAGAAAATCGTATACAAATATTCCCAACAAGCATTCTTGAAGGCGTATACATCAGCGTGGAAAGATTTAAAGACACCACATGTTCTAGTGATAGAAGAAATAAACCGCGGAAATTGTGCCCAAATTTTCGGCGACTTATTCCAGTTGCTTGACCGAAATGAGAGCGGTTTTTCAAGTTATCCTATTACACCTGATACGGACATCATGCAAGTCTTAAACGATGAATTTGAGGGACTGGAGCTGGAATCTTCAGAATCAATCAACGCGCAATACAAGGAGGATGTAGTAGAGGATGTATTGGCTGGAAACAAACTTCTGCTTCCAAACAACTTGTATATTTGGGCAACAATGAATACCAGTGACCAGAGTCTGTTCCCCATTGACAGTGCTTTCAAACGTCGGTGGGACTGGAAATATGTTCCCATTAGTGATGCAGGAAAACAATGGGTGATTCGTGTAAACGATACAGACTATAGTTGGTGGTCTTTCCTGGATAAAGTGAATTTTAAAATTTGGGATGCAACCCACTCGGAAGACAAGAAGCTGGGATATTTTTTCTGTAAAGCTGACAAAGATGGTGTAATTATGGCAGAAAAATTCGTAGGGAAGGTTCTTTTCTATATCTACAATGATGTATTCAAGGACTATGGATTTGACGATGACATTTTCAAAGATGTGAACGACAAAGAGAATCCAGATTTAATGTTCAAGGATTTCTTCCTGTCAGATGGAACACCCTGTGAAAACAAAATTCAAGTTTTGCTCAATAACTTGGAAGTTGAAGCGGTTTTATCGTCCACAAACGAGAATCACGCTTCTGAAGAAGCTGCAGAGAATAATCTGGCTACAGAAGACGAAGACAATGAAGAACCGCAACTTGACGACCAAAATGAAATATCTGGAAATGATTATACCAAGTATTCTTTTGATGGCAATCACCATCTTGGGAAAGGAGATCTAGCTGTAAAGATTGTCGAACGTTTTACTCGCGAAAATCCAGATATTACCTTTGATCAGCTGAAACAAGAGTTTCCTGACACTATGATGGGAGATAAACTGAAACTGTTGGGGTTGATTGTCAAGGCCAAAGATTTGGAGCATGCACCTTACTCTTATCAGAAGAAGGCTTATGGTTTCTTTAAGAAGGGACGTAAGTACATATCTAGTGATGGCATAGAATATTGTGTAAGCAATTATTGGAATATTACAAACATTCAGTCCATTATTGATTATGCTGTAGAAAAAGGTTGGGATGTTACTGCTGAAAATTAAACGATATGCGAATTCTGATTGAGGAATACCAGTATGCACTTTCCGAAAGCAACAATCAGGAAGACCTCAGGACTATTTTGAAGGAATTAGGAGGTTTTGAAGATTTGGAAGGAAAAGTTAGCATCAACTACGTCGGGTATTATTACAGTACCGGGCTGAATGACTGTGTTTTTATACTTCCAAAGGTGATGATAAACGAAAGCGGCCTTGTTTTTGAAGATAAAGAAAAGGGACACGATGGCTATAAGCCAGAGGATATTATAAACTTTGATAATATTCCGTTGCTTTCGGACAGACAAAAGAAGTTCATCTATGAATTTGCCGTTTGGATTTTCAGAGCTATTGATGTATATCGTGTACATAATAAGAAGTCCAGCATCATCTACTACAAACAGATTGCTCAAATCGGTAACGGAAATAGACGGACAAGCAATACATTCCTGGATGTGTTGCTGTCGATTATTCAGTTCAACAAAGACAATCAGAATTTTTTCTTCTTCACCTTGAAAAATCTGCATGCAGGTTTGAATAAGATAAACTGGACACGAACCATTAGTAAAAGTCAAGCCTTTGTGCAGGATGAATGTCCTATCTATCTAAATCCTGTAAATAAAAGACGCCAAATAAATTTCGATGAAGAATTGCTTATCATTTTCTTCTCGATACTGAATTACATCAATGACAAGTATGGCTTTTCAGTAGAAGTAAACATCAACTTTCCTCTCATCCCCAAGCAGCTGTTTGAAAATTATATGAGAGGTATGGGTAAAACAAGACTCCAACAGATAAAATATAAATACTTCTCTGACAAGGCTATACAGCTATGGAAACTTTGCTATGCTTTCTTCGACAGGGCATACCAGATTAACATATCGGCAGAGATTCAGGAGTACCTTCTTGCCAAAGACTTCAACATTGTGTTTGAAGGCATTATTGACCAATTGGTGGGCGATGAATTACCTGCTAAATACCGATCCATGAAGGAACAGCAGGACGGAAAGCTTGTCGACCACATGTTCAGCTGGTATAACCTCGTGACTCGCAACAAAGAGGAGCAGCAAAAGATTATGTACATCGGTGACTCAAAGTACTACAAACGGCAGAATCGTATTTCTAAAGAATCGTGGTACAAGCAATTTACCTATGCACGCAATGTGATACAATGGAATCTCGATCTCTTCCTGGATGGGCATAACGACAAGGAAGACATTCTGCTGCGTGATGACACCACAGAAGGTTACAATATCATTCCTAATTTCTTTATCTCGGCAACATTAGACGAAGATTTAAGTTACAAAACAGACATTTATCCTACAACAAGGGAAAAGAAGTTCCATTTCTCACGGCAGTTTGAGAATCGTCTGTTCGACCGTGATTCGTTGCTGGTATGCCATTATGATGTGAATTTCCTTTATATCATCGCTCTTTATGCCAGAGGTAATAAGGGTCAGCAGGCTGCATGGAAAACAAAAGTGAGGGACATGTTCCGGAAAGAGATTCAGAAGATGCTCGACGAAAAGTATAGCTTCTATGTTATGACTCCCAAGAGCGGTGTGAATGCCTCTTCCTACATTGAAGAACACTTCCAGCAGCTGCTGGGAAAAGTATTTACTCCCTACGAAAACAATGGTACTCAAAGATACTATTCCCTGGCTCTGAGCACAGCAAAGGAGTTTAAGGATGAGAATGAGGCCATTGTATCACAGCTCAAAACAAGTTTCCATGTACGTGACTGCAGGATAGGTGATGACCCTAAAATTATTTTGGCCGATGTCAAGGATGAACCATCAGCAGATATACCACCGACACCTGATTTCCTTACTCTTCACTTTTTGGAAAAATATCGTGAAAAGAGCATCGTTATCGGCTGTTATCATGACGAAGCCCATCTGGCATGGATATTAGGCAAAAATGATAGGGGCACGCAACTATACAATGTACGTTTGGGAAAGAATGTGCATGGCGGCCAAGTGAAAGCTCATCTTGATAAAATGATGGTAAGTTTCGTTATCCTTTACGAATATGATCATGAACATGAGAATAACTATCGTGTGTTTCGAGTGCATCATCACGCTACAATGACTGCAGAGCGTCTAAAGAGGACAATGTACCCATCCAGACCGACTGCAGAGAAGTACCTCTGTTATGTATTTGATGAAGAAGTAACATTAGGGAAACTGAATATTGCACAATTACTTGCTTCAGAACGAGTAAACATACCTGGCTATATTGCAGGTTCCCCAATATTCAAAACGGGAGAAGAATTGATAAAATACAGGTTAAAATAATATCTGTTTTTGCCGATAAAAGAAAATAGAACTATGGATAAACTGACTGCAGAACAGCGCCATAGGAATATGGCAGCAATACATGCCAAGGACACAAAACCGGAACTTCTTGTACGCAAGTTTCTGTGGTCAAGGGGATTCCGCTATCGGCTTAATCACCCACGCTTGCCGGGTAAACCTGACATCGTGCTGCGCAAATACCGGACTGTTATCTTCGTCAACGGTTGCTTCTGGCATGGGCATGAAGGTTGCAAGTATTTTGTGATGCCTAAAACAAACACCGAATTCTGGCAAAGTAAAATACAACGGAATAAAATTCGCGACAAAAAGGTACAGCGACAGCTCGCTTCTATGGGGTGGCATTGCATAACTATTTGGGAATGCCAACTGAAGAAAGCTGTACGTGAGCAAACCTTAGAGTCTCTGGGTTATACATTAAACCATATCTATTTGAGGGACAGGGTGCTTAGTCCCTATAATATACCAGAAAAAACATTGCAGATTGCAGCAGAAGCACAAGAAGAATACGGGAAATAAACAACTGATTTTCAAACTTTAAATTTACTGTTATGAACGAAAAACTCATTACTGTGACAGGGAAAGGCGCCATTCATGTGGTGCCGGATGTAACCTGTGTAGAGCTGACTTTGCAAAGCATCCATGATACATACGAAGATGCTTACGCACAAGCGAAGAGCAATACTGAACGGCTCAGCCAAATTATGGGGGCAGTTTAAAACTTCCGTGGAATCCCATCCTAGCCAAAGAACATTGCGCAGATTGAACATTCCAGGCACCGTTCATTCAGTAACTTTATAGCCAATTCTTTGTCAGCTATCGCAACATACTGCTTTTTTGAAAAGAAGCCCGCCATTGATGTCAAGTTGTTCAATGACGGGCAACTGTCTATTTTCTAATTTTATTTCGAACTCACGTTAATTAATACAACTATGAAGCCGGGAGATTGCTTTATACTGAAAAGTTCCACTAAAGAGGAACCGATGACTATCTATCTTATCGATGAAGTCAGGGATAAAACTCTTGATGCTTATTCCATTGGCATAAGCGAAAGAATGATTCATGGATGGGAATATCCTGACAAATATGACAATGATGGAGATATTCCTTCAGATGCAGTGTTCATTTCCAAAGAGATATACTACAAGATCAAGAATCTAATGAAATCATTTGTCATTGATGCGCATAGCTATATTAAAGAAAGATGCGCTCTACTGGGATTATATTGAGGTTGAATACAACAAGCGATTCAAGAATCAAAAAGTGGGAGCCGGCAACAAGCCAGCCCGTATGGCTGTTGATACACTGATTATCAAATACATGCTTGGAAGCAGTGTAGTAAAAACGGGTTGTTCCTCAGCAGAGGCCGTTTCCTCGTCCGGTTACAACACAAAATTAGCTTTTTTGATATGAAAGATACAAAAATGTCTATTAACTTTGCATTATCACTTCTAAGGCACACTTGCCTCAGACACACTCCGTGAAACACATCCCATCTACCAATTGAAATCCTATACCCTTTTCGGATCCGTATCACAGCCTGCCTGGACTTGCTTCAAGCTTTCCAATTCACGGAAGTAAGGCTTGCCAAGCCAAATCTGGCCATCGCCTACAGCTACAAACCGAAGCTTGGCTCGCGTCAAGGCTACATTCAGCAGGTTGGGTTTGGAAGCTGCCCACTGGGCAGCCCCTTCCTTGGTTGAATCCAGTCCCAGGCACAGGATGACGCCTTCAGCCTGCTTGCCTTGAAAGGTATGGACGGTTCCGATATGCGTGTCCAGCCAGTCATTAACCTTCTTGTCGTTCATCTGTTGAGGCAGGTTTGCCACCGCAGCCTTCAGTGGTTTCTCCAGCTCTGACCGAAGCTTCGATGGAATTTCTGAAAACGGAGAGATGACAAACAGGTCAGGCAATGCCTGCTGACGGTCGATTTCATCCAAAATCATCTTCCGAATCACCTCGCCTTGTGCGGTCACATAATGACGGCAACCCGCTTCCACATTTCCTCTGACATCAACAAAAGCGGTCTCCATCAACAGTTTTGTAGAGGCAGATGGAGTCGAATTATACATCATACCTGCATAGGCTATCTCGTTGGCAATGGAGAACATCGGATCCGTGCAACGCCGATGCACCCGTAGCGGAGAGCCTACCCAGTCATCGTTCATCGTCCATCCGTATCGATTGACCCGGTCGGCCATTCGCTGGACCGACAACGTACTGTCCATCTGCTCCCATTTCAGATCAAAATGGTTGCCGAGTTCCTTGATGATGGCATCGGGAGTGGTGACTACCGGCTCTATCTGGAAAGGGTCACCCACCACCACCGCACGCTTGCACCGCCAAAGGGCTCCGGCTGCCGCCTAGGGAACAGCCTGTCCGGCCTCATCGATAAACAACCAAGGAATACTGCCTGGACCTAGGTTGCCAAACATGCGCTGAATGGAGGCGAAGGTGGAGGAAACAACCGGAATAACCAGCCAGAAGGTATTCCACATGGCTCGAATCTGCTGTTCATTCAAGTCTTCACCGGATTTCAGAAATTTGAAGAAGCGGTCCAGCGTGGTCTCGATACGACCCGAAAGATTACGACCCGAAATATTACGATCCGAAGTTTGATTGGCCATCAAGAGGAAGCATTCATTCACCTTCATGGCTTCTACAAACAATTCCGACTCCAACTTCTTTAATTCTTCGGAATACCAAGGTGAGTTCTCCTGAGCCTCCCGGGTGTTGATCTTGTGGCAGAAAGAAGCATCGGTATAGGCACCCTTCAATTCCGCACAGACCTCCATCAAAGGCGCATACCGTTCGCGTTCACCTTGCACCTGCTTCAGCTTTGTCCTTTGCACTGACAGGCGCTGTTCATGGACCTGCAGCAATTCGTTATGTTCCCGAACCTGCTGTGTCAAGCGTTCGATTTTCGACGCCACAGCCTCCAGACGAGCCTGATAGCTGACCCGCTTTTCCCTGCTGATCCAGTAGGACAACCAATGGGGACGGGACTGAAGCACCTGTTCCTGTTCGCGTCGGGCTTCCTCCAGGGCCATCCGTTGCCGCTCATTCCCAGCCTGGGTTTCGCTCAGGAATGTCTGCTTGCCCTGGATCAGCTTTTCCAGTTCCTGCAACTCGTCCAGTACATGCCTGTCCGCTTCTTCTACCATCCGTGGAAGGTCGGTCCACTGCGCAGCCTCTTTCATCCCTTCCATCAGCCGCTGCTTTTCCCGACGGACCGCCTGCAGCTTGTTCCGGAAGGAAGTCACCGTCTCTTGCCATTGAGCCTGCGTAGGTGCCTGCTGGGTGTCCCTCAGCGACTGATAAAGGGTCTGTTTCCGAGCCTTCGGACTTTTGTTCCAGATGGCATCGATCAACTTTCGTTGATTCTTCTTGCTACCCATGACGGCTGCAATGAGGCCCCAATGCTCCGGATCCACACAACCTTCGCTGACAGTCCGGAAATAGCCCAGCCGGTCTGCATACCCCTTGACTTCCTTCTTCAACGGAAGCTCTTTCGAGATATTCTCCACAGCCCCGTTGTTCGACGAAGCCACCACGATGCCTCCGTCGCAGATGGAAGCATGCGGCTCATAGATAAAAGGCACATACCCTTCGCTCTTCTTTGTTTCCTCCAACTTGGTAAATGCCTTGGCAGGTTCGTCAAATTGGATCATGTGATGGGCCCGCTGCACCAAAATGGCCGCTATGATGTCCCGAAGCAAGGTGGTCTTGCCCGTTCCCGGAGGTCCGTTGACCGAAAATAGGCCCTCCTGTTTTTTTCCGGACAGGTCGTCCATCACCCGGTTGATGGCAAACTGCTGCATCAGGCTGGCGCAATAGGGAGAAGGCCAACAGCCATCCGGATAATATTCAGGGGTCAAGCATGACTGCAATACTGCTGGATGGTCTGATAAATTAATCCGCTTGCCGATATCGGCCCGACCCAGACAACCTGTTAAATAATCTTGAAAAGCCTTGGGGAGTTTTTCCGTCTGGAGGCTCTTAGCTATGCGTTCCAGATCCTCCAGGTAGAAACTGTTCAACAAGTCGCAAGTAACTTCTTCTTCCTCATCGGATTTAGACTGCTTCCTCTCCCGTTCTTCGGTCCGCAGGTAGATGGCTGCAGAAGGCAATTCCCTCCAAGGCAGTTCGTCCAGCAGATAGGCCTGTATCTGCTTCACACCCTCCCGTGTCAGGGGCTCTTTCAGAAAACCATCGACTAGATGGTCAGCTATTCTTCGCTCTCTCTTCCTGAATTCGTCGAGCGGCAGCTCCATATTCAGCTTGTGTTCCTTCAGTTGGCTCAAGGCCCATGGCATCGTAGAAAGACCAAACGTGTCTTGGATATAAAGCCCCTGTTCATCCACCTTGAGCGAAGCATAGCATACCTTGGCGGTAGGCAGATTGGGGGTTTCTTCCTGTGAATGGAAGTATTCTTGAACAAATTCAGTCACTTCATTCAGCGGAAAGACACCGAAATAAAATGTATATTGAAAACATTTGGACGGATTAGAGTGTTTCTGTACCTCTTCCCAAGGAAGTTTTTCCACCCATTTCCTACACCCATTGGGCACGGAAGCAGGCGAAAAATGTTCCAGCGTATGCCAATAAGAAAGCAGCCGGTTCGTATTCGTAGTAGTAGCATTCATCGTTTTTCAAAAGGATCAGTTCAACAAAGAAAGGTGGAAACCCTTGAGTCATTCAATGATTCCCACCTTTATATTATCTAGTTGCGTCTGTCATTAAGCTTCCTCTATTGCAGCCTGCGCCGCTATTAACAACAGCTACTTTTGAGGTACTTGTGAATTGTCATACAACAATTTGACAACAGTATTTTTTTTATTCGATAGTTTTAATTCTTTCTACTTTCAATAAGGTTTTTGTCCATTTGTCGAAAAAGCACCCTGGCGTTACGTTCGTATAACGCCCATTAAGGGCAAAAAGAAAGGCTACAATCAACGCAAAGGCGAAAAACAATACTTTTATCGTCTGCGAGATTTGAGTGCTTCTATGGGGCTTATTTTCGTGTGCTATACCTCTTTCGAGATATAATTGTTTCATGGCATATTTTAATTCAGGTTCATTCTTTCCCATCAATCTGCCAAGTATGTGCAAGAAGAATGGGTATTTGTTCTCATTTTCACTAAGTCCTTTTTGTTTGCCTATACTCACACGATGCAAAGAGTTTGATAAAACAATTTCTTCCTCTTTCTCGGAAAATACATTGAATTTATCACATAGTTGTTTTTTGAAATAGTTAAAAACTATATCGCATTCCTTTTGGTTTAATTGCGATTGCCCGATGTATATTCTATTAATATTTCCTTCTTTGTCCGCGTTAAAATGAATGTTTAGTGGAGGCAAATTATCGATAGAAACATTATCTAAATACAAACAATTATTGTTCTCTTGTAAGTCGAATTGCCTTAGTGTTTTTCTCACATAATCACAGTCAACCCCCAAAGGAATGTTAAGGATTCGTATGCTCCCAATATCTGATATTGATACAAAAGATTTCATTTCTCCATCATCTTTTCGTAAACCTTAATCAACCTTTCTTTCTCGGCAAGCAACTCCTCTAAATGTTTGACACGCTCTGCAAGAATAGCATCTGTACCTACAGATACATTGCCCATCATTGAAGCTGGGCTAAAATCTCCATTCGTTTCAACTGTATTATTTGATAGTTTTGATGCATCGTCATCAAAAAATATTCGTATGTCTGCTTTCAATAAAAATGCAATCTTTTCTAAGTCGGCAGCTTGAATTTTGTTGTTCCTAATGCATCTATGCAAGTTTTGCTCGCTCATACCAACATCAGTAGCAAGTTTCTTTAGTCCGCCACCTCTGTTTTCGCTTAATTTTCTAATAACTTCCAAGTTCATGACTAACAAGTATTTATATTGTTCGACTAAAATTTAATTCCGCATACACTAAATTTTATGACGAAAATATTTGTTCGTCACGAATAAATATATTAGCTTTGCACTATAAAGTTAAACAATAACCCATAAACAACAAAAGAAATGGCAGAAAATCAAGTAAAAGTGCGTCCTGCTCTGCGCGAATTGAATGTAGGTGAAACCGTAACATTCCCGATTGCTCGGACAAAAGTAGTCCGCGCACAAGCATCAGACCTCGGTCTTATCCTTGAACGCAAATACAAGACAGAAACCGACCGGGGAAAACGAATTATAATTGTCAAACGAATAAGTTAACCAGCCATGTACACATTCATCGACAACTGGTATGGCGACCACTACGAGTTTCCTACTCTCCGTGAAGCGAAAAAAGAAGCCAAGAAGCACACTTGCGGATTCCCGGTTTACATCCACAAAGGTTCTCAGATTGTGACGATTGTGCCACCCCAAGAAAATCCGTTACCATAACCATTAAAAACGAAAGTATATGAAATCATCAGTAAAAAACAATCTCAAACATCGGATTGAACGGATAGAAGATTATTTGGATGACCACATGGATAATTTCATGAACATAACCCAGCTTGTGATGACGGTCATCATGTTGTTGTGTGTCATCGTGAGCGGAATCGCCCATATCGTAATGGGACACCTTTCACTCATCGGCATTCTTGTCGTGGCACTCTTTGTCTTTCTCACATGGCAGATGTGCAAAATTGCGTGGGCTGAATATCAGCAGGATAAAAACAAATAAGCGGTATGGCATCACACGTAAACCCAACCTGTGCCAAATGCCCCAAGGCATACGAGCAGCTGAACGGTCGCTATTGCACCGTGCTGAAGCGAATTGTAGAGTACGATAAACAACCATTATGCAAACAGGATAAAAAGTAAGAACCATGCCCACCCTCGATTTCTCCGACAAGTCAGTAACCTACGATACATTCGTCCGCGATGTGGCAAGTTCGGTGGTCCGAATGCTCTCCGAAGCGCATAATGACCCCGAAATCATCAGCCAACGGCAAGCGTACGAAATGTTCGGGCGTGGCAATGTTGACCGTTGGCGCAGACAGGGTAAGATTGAGCCTTGCAAACGCCCCGGAAAGGTGGAGTATCGCACGGCGGAGTTGAGAGCCTTGCAGAAAACCCGACAGGATTATTTCAAATGACAAGATAAGGGAGTGTAGCTCAGCGGATAGAGCGGCGGTGTACACCCGAATGGCCAAGATGCAGCAGGTCGCAGGTTCAAATCCTGCCACTCCCTCAACATAACAAACTGTATTTAATAACTTAAAGTATTATCATTATGAGCAATGCAATCTCATTAGCGAAAGAATTGCAGTCAATGAAAGCCATTGATGTGATACGCAACGAACGTGTGCGGAGTCAGTTCATCAGCGTGTACAACTCCATTTGGAAAGAAGGAGGCGAACAAGTGTACGAAAGGGAGGCTATTTATTTCAACCAACAGTTACGTGACAAGCAGAACCTCCGTGAATGTTCCGGCACATCCATCTTCTATGCCTTTATCGACCTTGCTGTCAAGGGGCTGACACTTGCCACTGGCGCACAGGCTCTTTGCTACCTCATTCCTCGCTCTGTCAAAGTCGGCACAGACCAAAGCGGAAAGGATATATGGGAAAAAGTCTGCAACCTTACCATATCAGGATATGGCGAGTTGGTACTCCGCAAGAATGCCGGGCAGATACGGCACGCGGACAATCCGGTAATCGTGTACGAGGGCGACACTTTCCAATATGGCGAACAGAACGGACAGAAGATTGTGAACTATATGTCAGCTTTTCCTCGCAGGTCAAACAAGATTATCGCCTGTTTTCTGAAGATTACTCGTGCAGACGGCACTATTGACTATTCTGTGATGACGGAACAGGATTGGATGCGTCTTAAAGGCTATTCCGACAAGCAGAACACCTACTACGATTCAAAGACACGCCAGTATGTAACCAAGTCGAATGAACTCTACGGCAAGGACGGTCAGATTGATACGGGCTTCCTGATGGCAAAATGCGTAAAACACGCTTTCAAGACCTATCCGAAACTTAATATCGGACGTGGTACTTCGCTTGAAACAGAAATTATCGAGCAACAACCTACCGATTTTGACCCATACGGAGGAGTGGAAGCCAATGGACAATCTGAACAACAAGAACAGCACTTTGCACCGGATATGTCTGCAGGAGTAACCATCGACCCTGCACAGCAATCAGATAACGATGGTGATGATACTTTCTAAACCTCTACCACTATGTCACAGGAAACAACATTCGGCGAAAGCCAATTGGCAATCATAAAGCAGGAGAACATTCAGACCATCGTATCTGCTGCTCCTCAATCATATCAAGACAACAAACTCTCTCGTGACAATTGTACGAGAGCGGGACAAGTCCTCCTTGAAACAATACAGACACAGGGCATGACAGACGAACTCGACCAACAGGCTGCAGTTTTCATTGAGAAAGCACGTAAGACTGTCCGCAAGATGAACGAACGCCGTTCACCTGTAACCAAACTCTTTGACGATATACGCCGTGAGTTCACGGTAATGGAGAATGCCATAGACCCGACTAAAGTCGATACGATTCCATTCAAGTTGCAGCAGCTCCGCAACCAGTATGCAGCAAAGAAACGTGCTGAAGAGGAAGAACGCCGCCGCAAAGAATATGAACGCCAACAGGCGGAAGCGGCTCGCAACAAGATGAAGCAGGACATTGAAGATGATTTCAATGCGCAATTCACGACATTCCTCAATCAGACAATAAACTATTTAAGCCAACAGGACAATGGCGTGACACTCAAAAACTATCAGACTGTATTTGATTCAATAAAAGGTTATGCTACAGAATTACCTGCTGATTGGCTGTTCAATCTTCATACGCTTATCCGCATTCCTGCCGGAGTATCTGTAGATGAGGTGCGGAAGGTGGAGATTGAAACGAAAGAACGTCTTGCCAAGAAATTCAAGGAGATGTATTCATGTGAAGTACAGGACAACAAGGATTTCATATTGGACCGCTTGCCTTCTAAAAAAGCAAATCTTGAGCGTATCGCGCAATCTAATGCCGCCGAAGCTGCACGTATCAAGGCGGAAATGGAAGCTCGTCAGCGCAAGGAGGCAGAAGAAAAGGAAGCCGAACGCAAACGCAAGGAAGAGGAAGAAAAGCAAAAAATTGAAATGGCACGTCAGCAGTCCGAAATGGAAACTCTGTTCGGTCAGCAATCCATCATGCAGCAAGGTTATCAGCCCAAGGTAAAAGTTGCTCAAAAAATCAATCTTCTCAACCCTGAAGGCATTTTGCCGATACTCTCCATGTGGTGGAGCAAGGAGGGATGTCAACTTTCAGTGGATGAACTCTCCAAGATGTTCAAGAAGCAGATTACATTCTGTGAGAAACTTGCCAAAGAGGACGTGTTCATCAGTGATGAGAGTGTAGAGTATGTAGAAGATGTAAAAGCCAAGTAATCATGTACGAAAGCGGATACTACCCACCCGGAGCAGAATATGACCCGCGTGCCCCGTGGAACGAGAAAGAACCTAATATGGTTAAGTGTGAAGCCTGTAACGGCAAAGGTTATCATTGGTATGCCTATAATATCGAAACAGACAAGGAAACAGAATGCACTGAAGAAGCGTGGCTTTGTCTGCCCGAAACAGAAGAAGTGGCCGAAGCCAAGAGACAACACTATTGCCGAGGCGAAAAAGAAGCCTGTGAAGTGTGCGGTGGTATCGGTGAAATTGAATACGAAGAAGACTACGAACCCGATTACGATGACTATTATGAGTAACCCGGATACATATTACAACAGAAGTGAGGTCAGCAACTCTGACCTCACTGAACTGAAAAACATTCTGCACCCACGTATGCAATACGGAGATAAGGAGGCTGCGTTTCGGTTTGGTTCTCTGGTTGATGCGATTATCACGGAACCGGCTCGGGTGGACTATTATCACCTTACGGTAGATGATGTGCAATATACTGATGACGAGTTCCGTCACGCACAGGAAATGCATAAATCCCTCCGTATGGAGGCACGTAAAGATGCATTTCTTGCAAAAGTTCTTGAACATGCTGAAACGCAACGGTTCATGGTGGGCAGGTCACAACCATTCACATATTGCGATTTTCAGTTCTCTCTTGATACCCGGTGCAAATGGGATTGGTGGCTCGGTTCGTTTGGTGGAGACCTTAAAACTACATTTGCCTCTACTGAGCAGCAGTTTGAGGAAGCAGTTGATTTCTTCGATTGGGATAGAAGCCGTGCCTGGTATATGGACATCGCTCATTCCGACCATGATTTTATCTACGCTATCAGTAAGAAGAACTGCCGTGTGTTTAAAAAATTCATCAACCGTTACGATGAGGTTTACAGACGTGGACGAGAGAAATATGAAGAACTGGCATTCCAGTTTTGGTGTCTAACCCCTCAAACTTAAACTTATGGATATATTCTGCAAAGTAACCCCTTGCGGTCTTGTGCCGCTCCACAACAGCGACCTTGATTTGAAGAAACGGCTTCGTGTCGGTTCTGTTGTCAGGTGCAAAGTGAGTAACCCTCGAAACTACGAGCATCATAAAAAGTTCTTTGCACTGGTTCGGCTCACGTTCGACAATCTTCCGCTCCCTTTGGTTGAAAAATGGAACATACGCAACGAATACGATATGCTGCGCCGGTTCAAACGTGATTTAGGATATTTCACCAATACAATCAACGAATACGGAGAGCATGAGATAGAATACCTTTCAATTTCTTTTGCCGCTATGGAGCAGCACGAATTTGAGCAGTTCTACAATCAGTGCATCGACCTCGTGCTGTTCAAGTACATAAAAGGAATAGACAAACAGGATTTAATAACAGAGATAGAGAACTTTAAATAATGAGCAACATACTGAAACATAACCTTCGTGTCGAACCTTACGAGTATCAGCGTGAGGGAATCTGCTTCGGGTTAGAGCATAAGCGCATAATCATCGGTGATGAGCCGGGTTTGGGAAAGACATTGCAGTCTATTGGCATTGTCGATACTGCCAATGCTTATCCCTGCCTTGTCATTTGTCCGTCATCATTGAAAATCAATTGGCAGCGCGAGTTCGAAAAGTTCACGGACAAATCAGCCCTTGTGCTTGACAACAATGTGCGTACAACTTGGGGTTATCTTCTCTCAATGGGAGTTCATCAGGTCGCCATAGTCAATTATGAAAGCCTGCGTAAGTTTTTTGTATGGGACATCCGAGGAGGAAAGCAGTTTCGGTTGAAGGATGTTGTTTTCAATCCGCAGATACAGGCGTTCAAGTCCATAATCATAGATGAAAGCCATCGTGTCAAAGACCCGTCTGCACAACAGACAATCTTCACAAAAGGGTTGTCCGTAGGTAAGGACTGGTGCATTCTCCTGTCAGGTACTCCTGTGGTTAACCGTCCCGAAGATTTAATCGCACAGTTGTCCATCATGAACCGTTTGGGCGAGTTTGGTGGGCGTGCCAAGTTTATTGCTGATTATTGTACCGACCCTAAAGACAAGACTGCCGAACCTGCTGTTCCTCTTTCCGAACTGTCAAGACAGTTATACGATACATGTATGATACGCAGAGAGAAAGCAAAAGTGCTTCCCCAATTGCCTGACAAGACAAGGGTGGATTTGTATATTGAGATTTCAAACGACAAGGAATATAATCTTGCAGCCGAAGACCTTGCCGCTTACTTGCAGGAATACACAGAGTGTACAGATTGGGAAATACGCCGTAAAATGCGCATGGAGGCTCTTGTCAAGTTTATGACCTTGCGCTCCTTGGCCACAAAAGGAAAGATTGCACAGGCGGTTGATTTTATCCGAACATTCCTTGATAGCGGAAAGAAACTCATTGTATTCTGTTCGCTACACGAGATTGTGGATGAATTGCAAAAGGTATTCCCCCGTGCCGTCACGGTTACAGGGCGTGATAGCGCAGTAAACAAACAGGCTTCGGTTGACGCTTTTCAGAACAATCCCAATGTGCAGCTTATTATCTGTTCCATTAAAGCCGCTGGTGTCGGACTTACGCTGACCGCAGCGTCCGATGTGGCATTCATAGAACTGGCTTGGACATATGCCGATTGCTGTCAATGCGAAGACCGTGCTCACCGTATCGGGCAGAAAGATAATGTAACCTGTTACTATCTGCTTGGTCGTGGCACTATCGACCATACGATATACCGCCTCATCCATCGCAAAAAATCCATTGCCAACGAGATTATGAATGCTGACGATGAAATCCCAACCGATGAAATGTATTTCAATGAGTTGGTAAAATCATTCTTAAACACTTCGGGGTGATGGAGATTTGTAAAACAGATATGCAGAAGATTATCAAGTATCTCGATGACGCTGCCAAGGTATATGACACTCTCCCCGGACAACGCAACACGTGCCGGGCATGGGTTATCAGACAACATATAAAAAAGTTACAAAAGAAATTATTCACTATTAATCAAAAAAGAAATGATAAAGACTGACATCGTTGATTATATCGTCAACAACACGACTTTGAGTCGTTCACAGGCAATTAACGCTACCGACAGCGTGATAGAGGCTATAAGCCATTCGCTCATCAAAGGCGAAAGTGTGTTTATCCGTGGCTTCGCCACCATCAAGGCGATTGTTACAGCCCCTAAAAAGGCTCGTAATATCAACAAAGGAACGGCTGTGACTATTCCGGCACAACATTCCGCCAAACTTGTGTTAAGCAAAGAATTAAAAGAACGTATGAATAAAAAATAATTAGTAGTATGGTAGAAACAAGAAAGAATGAAATACGCTACGTAACTTCCGACCCATCAAAAATGCTGAATAAATACCTTGCCAAACGAGTTATTAAGACATGGGAGGAGTCTTTTATTGACGAAGACACTGGCGAAACAGTCAATATTGAACGGAATGAAGTATTGTTTGAGCGTGGCACACTCATAGACCAAGATATTCTTGCGAAAATACGTTTCAGTATGGAAGCTGACGGTATCAAGGAAGTGGAAGTCAGCAATCAGAACAGATTGGCTTTTGAACTTGAAAATAATTTTATGTATCCTTTTATATCTCAAGTTGAGATAGGAGACAAGAAACACAAATTCCTGCTATACGCAACAGGACTTGATAATTCGCTCGATATATTAAAAGACTATATTGAATTGAATTACAAGAACGGATTCAGAATCATAATGGCAAAAGAATTTGATTCTTGTATTATCATTACTGATAACCTGAAAGAGTTTACAGCTGATGATGCTTCCATTGCATATTTAAAAAATGAAATATCAATGGATGAATATGTTGAGAAAGTTGGTACTGAAGAGTGTGAGGAATCCAAACCGGAAGACAATAAGTTCTACCAAATAGAAACGACCATCACTTTTGATGAAGAGCAGCATGAACAAACATTCGTTGTACAAACATTCAACGTTGATAGAGCTATGATGCTTATTTCCCACTATCTCGAAGTCAAAGAGGATGAATGCGAAAAGAATGCCATCAAACATGGGCATGTCTATAATAAAAGGGAAATTCATACTGCAATCGAAGCTGTAAAGTCCATTCCAGTTGGTCGCTTTATTCCACGTGAGTTTTCAATGGCATATATGTAAAAATATAGTTATGAAGAAAACAACTTTTGATGAAATGATGTCCCGGATGAAAAAGGAGTCCGGGCATCGTAAACGCCCATCGGATGAAGAACATCGTATACAATGTACATGTGTACGGTGGTTTTCTCTCCAATATCCACAACTTGATGGCAGGTTGTTCGCTGTTCCCAACGGTGGAAGACGGGATGCCGTCACAGCTGCAAAACTCAGAGCAGAGGGTGTTGTGGCAGGGGTGGCAGACCTCATCCTGTTAAAGAGCAACCGTGATTACGGAGCATTGCTCATCGAAATGAAAACCACCAAAGGCAGACAGAGTGAAAGCCAAAAGAAATGGCAAAAAACTGTATGCTTCAATGAGGAATACAAATATGTGGTGTGTCGCTCCTTTGACGATTTCAAACGAGAGGTGGACGAATATTTGAGAAACGAATAAAATAATGATAGATATGGCAAACACCAAAACAGGTCTAAATTATTTCACGGTTGATTGTGATAGGTATCAGGACCGGCGCATTAAAAGGTTGAAAAAAGATTTTTCTTGTCGAGGTATTGCTGTGTACGATTATATACTATGTGAGATATATCGGGTACAAGGCTGTTTCTTGGAATGGGATTCAAATACTGTCTTTGACGTGGCTGAGTATTTCGGGTTGAAAGAAAACGTGGTGCAAGAAATTGTTGCGTACTGCGGAACAGTGGGGCTGTTTGATAAAGAACTACTTTCTCGTGGGATTATAACATCCGCATCCATTCAACAACGCTACATAGATATGTGTACACGCGCCAAGCGTAGAAATATCATCATACCTGATAAATGCAAACTCAATATGGAGTGTACAGAACAGGTGGAAGCCTCTAAGCGTGAAAACGAAATTGACTATAGTAAGACGCAGCCCCATTGTGAACCTTATTCACTCACGCTTGACCAGGAAATTGAAGAACTGAAAGGCGATGAATGTTGGCTTGACCAATTACAGGTCATTCACCATATGGAAATTTCTTTGCTTCGCAACAGATTGGATGATTTTCGGGTGCAATGTCTGGCGGATGGCAAAGAGAGGGGACACCAATCATTGCAAGATGCCAAACAGCATTTCAATTCATGGTTACGAATAGTGAATAAAAACAAGACGAAAGATGATAAAGATAGAAGCACAGGACGAAATCAGCGTAGAGGCAATGTTCTCTCGGCTGATGAGCAGAAAACGTACGGCGACTCGTTTTAGACTGCCATATACCGCCAAACAGGTTTATGCAATGCTCTATGCAGCTTGTCAAGTGGAGGTTGTTAATAGGCATCGGGAGTTCGTTGTTACTGACGAATACAAGAAACATCTTTGGGACATTTCACAATGGCTGACATCAAAAGATTCAACATTCGGACTGTTCCTTTGCGGTGGAGCCGGTAATGGAAAGACAACCATTCTCCGTGCCTTGCAAAATCTCACAAACTACTTGCGTAGCGATGAGTCATATACCAGTAGGCAGGATGATTATCCCGCACGTGGCTATACCTTCATCACTGCGAAAGACCTTGTACTGCTTGCCAAGGCATACAACAATCCCACTCGTGAGAACGAGAGTGAGGTGTACCGGTACAAAAAATTACGCAGCATTGAGATACTGGCGATTGATGACCTTGGGCAAGAACCCAAGGAGAGCATTCACTATGGCGACTTCGTTACGGCGGCTATGGATATTATCTCTTATCGTTATGAGGAACAATTCTGCACTTTGGTGTCATCTAATCTTTCTGCTACCGAGATTGCCACTTACTACGATGAACGTATTGCTGACCGATTCCGTGAAATGATGCATATCGTAAATTTCAGTACGGAACAATCATTTAGAAAATTAAAATCAAACAAATAGAAACTATGAACAAAGATTACACTTACTGTTCGGGCGTTACCTGCCCCATACGAAACGAGTGCAAAAGATATTTGCCTGACCCTCCCGATGTACCGCTATGGTGGATACCACCTGCCTACAAAGAGAATCTTAAACAGTGTCCTCACTTTGAAAAGACTTATAGAAATAACAATAGTAAGGTAAGTAATGAAAGTAATCGTAACATTTAGCGGAGGTAAAGATAGTCTTGCATCATTACTCTGGGTACGCAATAATCTGACGAAAGATTTCATCACTGTCTTTTGCGATACAGGTTGGGAACATCCGTTGACCTATAAATACATCGAAGAAATACGGGAGCAACTTGGATTAAATCTCGTTATCGTCAAGTCGAAGAAGTTTAACGGCATGGCAGATTTGACGAAAAAGAAATCACGTTGGCCGTCTTCACAACGGAGGTTCTGCACATCAGAACTGAAAACCATTCCGATGATTGACTACATACTCGATGAGGTGAACGATGACATTCTGATGATACAGGGCATACGTGCATCCGAGAGTGCTAAATGTGCCGAAATGTCAAAACAATGCACCTACTTCAAATATTATGTTCAGCCATACGGAAAGGATAAGCACGGAAAAGACAAATTTCATACTTACCGCCGTAAAGATGTATTAGCATTTCGAGAGAAACATGCTGATGACCTGTTACGCCCGGTATTCGATTGGTCTGCACAGCAAGTGATTGACTATATACTTGAAAATGGAGTACAGCCTAATCC